>JAVBRH010000052.1:0-6382 GCA_031548225.1 Apibacter sp. | reverse complement strand
GGCATGGGGCAAACTGGACTTTTCTTATATGGGGAGGTCTTAATGCGCTGTTCATAATGCCTTCCATTATATTGAAAACGAACCGGAACAATATAATCATTGTAGCCAAAGGGAGGAAATTACCCAGTTTTAAAGAATTTTTATCTATTATTATAACTTTTACTGTAGTGACTTTTGCCTGGATCTTTTTTAGAGCAGAAAATCTGCATCATGCTGGTGACTACATTATGAGAATATTTAATAAAGATCTATTTACTATTCCAATCCTCCAGTATAAAGAGTTACTTAAAACTCCTATTGTCTTAGCTTTAATAGGATTTTGTATGATAGTGGAATGGATAGGACGAGAAAATGATTACGGATTGGAAAAAATTGGGAAAAATTGGAATTTTCTCTTCCGGTGGAGTTTCTATTCCTTCATTATATTTCTGATTTTTATGTACATGGAATTAAAAGAATCTCCATTTATTTATTTTCAATTTTAAATACAGTTGGTAATGAGTAATGCAAATAAAATAATACTAAAATTTTTAGGGAGAATTCTCCTCTTTTCAGGATTTTCCATCTTAATGTATTGCGTCTATTTGATTATCTGGGGAAGTCTTTTTCCCATATCTATCACTAAAAATATGAAATTTGGAATAGGGGCTTACGGGCATTTGTATTCCCGGCTAAAAGAAGCAGATACCATAAAAAATGTGGATATTCTCTTTATTGGTTCATCCCATTCTTACAGAGGCTATGACCCCAGAGTTTTTAAACAATATCATTTAAAAACAATTAACTTAGGTTCCAGCGCCCAGCCTCCTATTGTATCTCAATTGCTAATTAACAATTATTTACCCAAAATAAAACCTAAATTAGTGATTATCGATATTTTTCCAAATGTTTTCACTATAGATGGGACAGAATCAGAACTGGATTATTTTTCCAATAGCAAACCCAATCTGGCAAAGTTTGAACTTGCACTTAAGTCAAAAAATATAAAAACTATCAATACCTTTTTATATTCTATCTTTTACAATAGTATGGGATTATTTGACTCTTATCAGGAAGAAAAAGTAAAAAGATATAACCGTTTCAATCCGAAAGAATATGATACTTACATATCCGGAGGCTTTGTACAGACTAGCTTAACCCACTTTGATTCTTCAAAAGCTCAATATAGTCCCGAAAAAGTGGAAATGACGGATGAAAACATTCAGGCTTTTGAAAATATACTAAAATTTTTAAAGGAAAATAAGATTAATTACATTTTAGTACAGGCTCCTATAACAAAGAAACTATATGAATCCACTACCAATAATAAAGATCTAAATAAGAAATTTTCCCGTTATGGTTCTTATTATGATTTTAATGAAATCCTGAATTTCCCGGATACTTATTTTTTTGACTCTAATCATTTAAACCAGAAGGGTGTAAATCTATACAACCAGGAACTTATAAAAACATTACAAAAAGATTCTACCTTTATTTCAACATTAATAAACAGTAGTAAGAATGGTCTTTAAATAAAGATTATATTTGTGAAATTTTCAGAAAGTACAAAAAAATAGAGAACTATCATGTATCCGCAAGATCATCAGGCTTATTTTAAACCGGAAACAGATCAAACAGAGCAAGCTATTGAACTATATATAAGAGGAAGAAAAGTGTTAAATTTTTGTACTGCCAATTATTTAGGGCTTTCCCATCCAAAAATAACACAAAAAACCATAAAATCCCGTGTACAAAAGCTACCTTCTGAAAATCATGCGAAAGACAATTACAACATTTTAGAAAAGAAAATATCTGATTTTTTGAAGATGGAAGATTCTCTGGTTTGCGCAGGTACATACGATGCAAACGGGGGAGTGTTAGACTCTTTATTTACCCAAGATGATGCTATTATTTTTGATGAGCTGAATTATACTTCCTTTGGTAGTGTGAATTTGAACAGATCAAACCATTATAAATATAAGAATAATCTACATGATCTGGAAGCGCAATTGAAAAAAGCCTCTTTGAAAAGTTACAGATTTAAAGTCATAGTAACTGACGGAGTATTTCCGATAAACGGTACTATAGCCAACCTCAAGGAAATATGTACTCTGGCGAAAAAATACAGTGCTTTGGTGTTTGTAAACGATGCAGATGCAACCGGATTTATCGGAAAAACGGGGAGGGGAACTCATGAATATAACGAGGTAACAGAACAGGTCGATATTATAACTTCCACATTTGGAGAACCTTTTGGGTGGTTTATTTCAGGAAAGAAAAAGAGTATTGAATTACTGAGAAACCGTCCTCAGCCTTATTTGTTTTCCAATTCCCTGGCTCCAGAAACAGTAGATGCGGTGATTCAGATAATAGATATGCTTTCAAAGGACAATTCCCGGGCTAAAAAAGTGATGGAAAATGCAGACTATTTCCGGAATAACATTAAAAAGGCGGGATTTGATATTGTAGAAGGAAACTCGGCTATTGTGCCTGTAATGCTTTATGATACCAGGTTAGCACAAGAATTTGCAGATAAATTATTGGAAGAAGGTATTTATGTAGTCGGCTTTTTTTATCCCGTTGTACCTAAAGGCAAGGCAGGAGTCAGAGTGCAACTTTCTGCGGCTCATACATTAGAACACCTGGACAAAGCTATTAATTCTTTCTCCAAAGTGGGAAAAGAACTGGCTATAATTTAATTCTACGATTTATACATTTCATTAATCAAAAGCTGGAATTTTTCCAAAACTATCTTTCTACGCACCTTTAAAGTTGGAGTAATTTCTCCCAGATCCATATCGAAATCTACCGGAAGTAACCGGAATTTTTTAATTTGTTCGAAGCCGGCCAAATGAGACTGGATTTTATTAATCCTCTCCGTATAAAAATCTTTAATTCCTTTATTTACAACTAATTCCTCAAAAGAATTAAAGTGAATATTTAAGCTTTCAGCAAACTTTTTCAATGCTTCAAAGTTCGGTACCAATAAGGCAGTTACGTAAGGGCGGTTATCTCCTATAATTACGGCCTGCTGTATGTAATTATCATTGGTAAGCATATTTTCAATGGGTTGGGGACAAATATATTTCCCATTGGAAGTTTTCATCAGGTCTTTGATACGATCTATGATAATAAGATTTCCTTCCTCATCAAATTTTCCGGCATCACCGGTTTTAAACCATCCGTCTTTCGTGAATACCTTACGGGTTTCTTCTTCCTTTTTATAATATCCTTTAAAGACCCCATATCCTTTAACCAAAACTTCATTTTCCTCTCCAATGGCTATCTGAACTCCGGACATAGGCTTTCCGGCTGTTCCATGTTTATAGCGGGTATATGGAAATGCCGTAACCGTTGCAGTAGTTTCCGTTAAACCATATCCGATGGTCAGGTGAACCCCAATAGCATCAAAGAATTCCGTAATATCCGCAGTGATAGAAGCTCCACCTACCGGAATAAACCAAAGATGTCCTCCCAATTGTTTTTTTACTTTCCCAAACACCAGTTTATCTGCTAACATATATTTTAAAGCTAAAGAAAGAGAAATTTTTTCCTCTTTTCTTTTTAATTCTGCTACCTGGGAGCCGATAGAAACTGCCCACTTAAAAAATTTCTGTGCAGTCGGAGAACTTTCTTCCATTTTTTCATGGATGGAATTATAGATTTTCTGGAAAAGTCTGGGAACCGTACACATAGTGGTAGGCTTAGCTTCCAGTAAATACTGGGCTATTTCTTTCGGATTCTCACAAAAGCTAAGCTGTCCTCCGCAAGAAAGCACAAAGGAACTCCAGCACTTTTCAAAAACATGGCTTAAAGGCAAAAAAACCATGGAATTTTCATTCTCAGGATACATGGAGAAAAACTCGATATGTGCCTGACAAGCGTCTATATAGCAGCTATGAGCAAGCATTACCCCCTTGGGTTCTCCGGTAGTTCCGGAAGTATAGATAATAGAAGCAATATCTTCTCTTTCTTTGGGATAAACTTCACATTCCGTTGATTGATTCTTAATTAATTCATAAAAATGATAGGAATGTTTATTTTTTAGTTCTGTAGAACTCTTTGCTGCAATAATATGTTCTAATGAGTTTCCTTTTGAATATATTTCCAAGGCGTTATCATATTGCTTTTGATTTCCGCACAGAATAATCTTTATTTCCGCTTCATCAGTAATATATTGGGCCTGTTCGGCAATAAGAGTACCGTAAATGGGAACCGTTACAGCTCCGATATTCAATATGGCAAAATTCATAATCATCCATTGAGGCATATTATCTGCATAAATGGCGACATTATCATCAGGCTGTACCCCTAATTCTTTTAAAGCATTGGCCGTCTGTTTAATCAGATCGTGAAATTGTTTCCAGGAATAGGTTTTCCATTCATTGTTTTCCTTAAAATTCAGGGCAGTTTTAGAAGATAATTTACGGTTGTCGAGTATAATTTGCGAAAAATTCATTCTATTCTTTGTATTCTTAAATGTAAATCAAAATTGTAGACAAGTTTAGCTAAAGACAAAATTAGGAATAATCTTCTACATGATGACTACAATTTTTTATTGTTTTTTGGCTAAATGTGGGATTATTCGTACTTTTAACCTTCGAAAAACTTTAACTAAATGGTGTCAGGAATTGTAAATACTTTTATTCAGTGGTATGTAAAGAAGAGGGTTAAGCAAATGGAAGTATTTATTTTTAATCCCATAGATACCCAGAATGCAGTATTATCCACCCTGATTTATAAGGCCAAAGATACCGAATACGGGAAGAAATACGGTTTTCAGGATATTACTTCCTATCAGGATTTCAAAAGACAGGTACCTTTAGTTTCCTATGAGGAACTTGAGCCTTATATAACCCGTGTAAGAAAGGGAGAAAAAGATGTTATCTGGCCCGGAGTAATCCAATGGTTTGCTAAATCTTCCGGAACGACCAACGCTCAAAGTAAATTTATCCCTATTACTTCAGACAGTTTGGAAGAATGTCATTACAAAGCAGGAAAAGACTTGTTTTCCATGTATGCATTTAACAATCCGGAAACCAAAATTTTTGAATGTAAAAATTTACGTTTAGGAGGAACCCGTGAGGACTATGAAGGATTTAATTCCAAATATGGAGATTTATCTGCCGTATTGATTGATAATCTTCCTTTTTGGGCGGAATGGAAAAGTACACCGGATAAAGATGTGTCACTCTTAAAAGATTGGGAAATCAAATTGCCGGCAATTATAGAACAGGCAATTAAAGAAGATGTAGGGAGTTTTGCCGGAGTTCCTTCCTGGATGATGGTTTTGCTGAGAGAAGTACTGGAGAAAACAGGAAAACAATATATAGACGAAATCTGGCCGAATATAGAATGTTTTTTTCACGGAGGGATTAGTTTTACTCCTTATATGGAACAGTATGCCTCTGTTTTTTCCAAACCGATTAATTATTACGAAATATACAATGCTTCGGAAGGTTATTTTGCCATGCAGGATACCAATGAATCCAAAGATATGCTTTTAATGCTGGATTATGGAATTTTCTATGAATTCATTCCGATGGATGAATTTTATTCCGAAAATCCTAAAGTTGTTTCTCTGGAAGATGTTGAACTGCATACCAATTATGCTGTGATTATTACCACTAACGGAGGATTATGGCGGTATATCATCGGAGATACGGTACGATTTGTATCAAAGCTTCCTTATCGGATACGGGTTACCGGAAGGACCAAATCCTATATCAATGCTTTTGGAGAGGAATTGATGGTAGAAAATGCAGAAAAGGCGTTAAAAGTCGCAGAGAAAAAAACACAGGCAGTTATTTCTGAATATACTGCCGGGCCCATTTTTATGAAAGGAAAGGAAAAAGGAGCTCATGAGTGGATCATTGAATTTGCTAAACAACCGGATTCACTGGAAAAATTTGCAGAAACCCTGGATAAAGAATTACAAAAACTCAATTCCGATTATGAGGCCAAACGGTACAATAATATGACCCTTAATCCTCCGGTAATCCATTCTGCCCGTTCCAATTTATTTTATGACTGGATGAAACAAAGGGGAAAACTGGGCGGACAAAATAAAGTTCCCCGTCTTGCCAATGATAGGGAATATCTGGATTATTTATTAGCTTTACATAATAATAAATAAATCATAATATGAAAAAGATCTTTTTTTTAATTTCAGCAAGTGTATTCTTCTTGATATCTTGCAACAAAACTACCAGTGCTAACACGGATACCGGAAGTGATACCGCTGCTGCTGCCACTACCACTACTACCCCAAATGAAACAAAAGAAAACAAGGATGTTATTGACAGAATTGGAGTAAAAGGACCTCTAAAGTATGATAATACAGATTTTGAATTGGCCTGGTCATCTCATCCCAATGAAAACTTCTATATACAAGAGTATGTTC
>JAVBRH010000225.1:0-16831 GCA_031548225.1 Apibacter sp. | reverse complement strand
GTCCTATATAAATATTCGCTATCTGTTTTTCTTTATAATTGGCAGTTACCCATTTGTCATTATTTTTCACTAAATTGGTAAGAACCTGGCCTGCCTGTACCAACTCTCCCGTTTCAATCGTTTTCCTTCCTACATATCCGTCATAAGGCGCAATAATTACCGTATAAGACATATTAAGCCTGGCCATTTCCAGGTTAGCCTTGCTCCTTAAAATCAGAGCATCCGCATTTTCCTGTTTTTTACTTACTCCTGTAGTGGACGATATATTCATTTCTTTTTGTCTGACCAGGGATTCATATCTTGCTCTGGAAGCCTCATATTCTGTCCTTTTCTGATCATATTGCTGTTGAGGCACTGATTCTTCCTTCAACAGGTTCTCATATCTCTGATAATCCCTGTATGCATTGTCCATCCGGATTTTAGCTTCGGCTATATTCGCCTCTGAAACAGCCACTGTTCCTTCCGATGTCTGGATATTGGAACTCAGTACATCTTTGGAAGCCTCGGCATCCTTTAAAGTAGCTTCCGCATCTAACAGTTTAATCTTAAACTCGCTGTCATCGATAATAACCAGGGTATCTCCCGCCTTTACCTTCTGATGCTCTGTAAACCTGATTTCCTTAATATATCCCGAAACCCTTGTGTTTACCGGAGTAATATACTGATCAATTACCGCATCATTCGTGATTTCATATTCATAATAACGCCAGAAATAATGAATCACCCAGCCCAGTCCGGCAAGGGTTATAATAATACTCAGAGTATTAACTATAATATTCCTCCTTCTCTTTTTCTTTAACTTCAAATGAAGTTCTTTTCCCTCTTTACTCTTCTTCTCGTTAATTCCGGGTTTATGATCGGCAGAGGGTTTATCTTGTTTTTGCTCTGATTGGGGCTTTTCTTCTTTTTCTTCCATGGATAATAGAATTAAAGGTTTCCACTTGCATTTAACAATAAATAATAGGTATATAGGGAATTTACTCTTGCTGAAGTAAGTTCTAATTCCGAATTGAGCTGGACTGAAGAGGCATCTAACAAATCCGTTAAAATTGACAGTTGATTAAAATATTTATTATTCACAATCCTGTAATTATCTTTAGCCTGTTCCACCGTCTGCTTCAATACCTCCACCCTGTTTAATGCTTCCTTGTGTTTTATATAGGCAGACCGTACGTTTATCCGGATATTCTGCTCTGTCTGTTCCCTCATATTTTCCTGAAAATCAATATTGTATTTTGCTTCATTTAGGGCATGTTTATGATCAAACCAGGAGGAAAGCCGGTAAGATAACCCTATGGTAATTCCCCAGGAATTCATATATAAATCCTCAACCGGTACTACATTGGTTATCGGACGTAACAAAGTATTTCCCGCATAAACGGAAAGCATGGGCAGATATTTGGATTTTACTATTTTTTCATCCACTTTAGCCTTCTCAATATTAAATCTTGAAATTTTTAATTCCGGAAACTGCTCATATCCCTGCTGCACATAATACTCTTCCGGTTCAACCAGAATTTCCCTTCCCAGAAAAGCAGAATCGGGAACAATAATCTGGTTTTCATCCAGCCCCAAAACAACATCCAGCTGCTGGGAAATAATAGCTATATCTCCCTCTATCTCCTCCAGGGCCAGTTCATAATTCGATACCACAATCTGGCTTCTCAGCACATCATTATTGGTAACAATGCCTTCTTTCTTCAGGTTCTTAATATCATTCAGCCTTTTTTTCGCTTCTTTGATATTTTCCAGAAACACTTCCTTTTGTTTATAAGACTTGAACAGCTCCAGGTAATTCCTGATCAACACCAGTTTGACATCAGCCTTATCTCTTTCTAAATCCAGGCCGGCAATCTCTTTTTCTATTGAGGCGCTTTTAACTGAGTTTTTAATTCTTCCTCCCTGATATACCGGCTGACTGAGCTCAAGGCTATAATTTTGCTGCCAGTCGGGCATATAAGGACGTTCCAGATACGATAAATTTTTATCATAGATAGAAACAGGTCCCACATATCCCTGCGAGACAGACAGATCTATCGTAGGAAGTTTTTTTATCTTAGCTAGGGCTTCTTTTTCTTCGTAAACATCCGATTTTATTTGGGAAACCTTTATTTTCGTACTGTTTTCCATACCCAACCTAAACAATTCGTCCACACTCAGGTTGTAAACATTTTGTGCCTTACTTACAAGAACTGTTAAACATAGAATAAGTGCTATTTTACTTTTCATAAACACTTTCTTTAAAAGCTTTTTCAATATTTTCCAGATTATTCATACAAAGAGAAACCATTTCAGGTTCCACCAGCTTCAAAGTATTTCCATATACATCATCAAGAACTGACTCTATTTTTACCTTCATGGAAATCCCCTCTTTAGTCAAATGAATCAATTTATTTCTTTTATCATTTTTATCTTCCTCTCTTTTAATCAACCCTTTCCTTTCCAGATTTTTCAGTATATATGACAAACTGGACTTATCCCTGAATGTCCTGCTGGCGATTTCCTGCTGGTTCACCACTTCTTCATCAAACAGACATGACATAATCTGAAGCATCTCAAAGGTTATGAAAATATCTTTTTCTTTCATTTTCTGTTGAAATGCCTGCCTGTATGCGGTCTGTACCTTTAATAAAGCATAGATTAAATCCCTCACTCTACTGATCTATTTACTTTTATTCTGCAAAATTATAAAAAAATAGTTGAATATTCAACTATTTTTATTAAACAATATGTTAATCTGTTCTAAAAATAATTCGTAACTTTGGCATGATTTATGACACATAAGGAATCAGCTCATTTTAAAATGTTAAAAAAATCATAATATTCTATCATAAAAATCCTCAATCCCAGCCATGAAGTTAAATTACTTTCCATTACTAATCATCTGCCTGTTGGCTATAAGCTGCAAAAAAGAAAACATAGGAGCCAATATGCTCTATTCACAATCTAACCCGGGAGCTATTGAAGATTCCCTTAAGAAAAATGCGGATAAAAAAGAGGTAACCAAAGCAGTAAGAGATACCAATAAATACTATATTTATTTTACCTTAGATGATGGGCCTCAACCTCCCGGAACCAAAAATTGTAAAACTATTCTGGAAGAAAACAATATAAAAGCTACTTTCTTCATGGTTGGACTTCATAATTCTGGTGCGGAAAATCAAAAGTTAGTGAACTCCCTCCATGACGATCCTCTCTTCCTTGTGAGTAATCACAGTGAAACCCATGCATTCAAAAATAAATACAAAACATTTTACAACAGCCCCAATCTTTCCGTTCAGGATTTCATCACGGCAGAAGGCAAACTTAATATTAAAGACAAAATCGCCCGTCTTCCCGGAAGAAATACTTGGGCAATCAACAACCAGTTAAAAGGAGAGCCTTCTGCATTTAAAGTTGCTAAAAAGCTTGATTCTTTAGGGTATTCTGTTTTCGGATGGGATGTGGAATGGGATTTCACCCACGGAAATATTCCGGTAGAAAGCCCCAGTCAGATGGTAAGAATGGTAGAATATGCATTTAAAAACGGAAAAACCTTCCAGCCTAAATCCGTTGTAATTTTGGCACACGACCGGATGTTCGGAAAACCTCAGTATGCAGATTCCCTTAGAAAATTCATTACCCTTATGAAAAAGAACGATAAATACGTTTTTGACACCTTAGATAATTATCCTGTTCTGACTTCTTCCGGTCAGGAAAAGAAACAATAAAAATATTTCTTAGTACCTTTTGTACTAAAACATAATACAAAAACAGGCTGCATACTAAATCAAAAAGCAGCCTGTTTTTTATTTTAACACCCTTTATATAAACCCATAATAAAAACCAATAAACTATATTGTTTTTATTTGTTCTTTATACTTACTTTTACCCTAAGTTTATTTCCCTAAATAAACCTGAGTTCGATTTAATAAAAATGGAGAAATTATAAGCACAATTTCCAAACGACCTCTGAGCAAATGCGTCAGAAATATAATCCCCCGTCCCCGAAGGGGAGTAGCCCTCCTTTGGAGGGTTTGGGAGGAGGATGTGTCATTCAGAACAAAGCGAAGCGGAGTGATGAATCTCTCTAAGGGCTATCGGCTAATAGCTATTAGCTTTTACCCTAAGTTTTTTATTCTAAATAATGTTAAGAAAAATATCATGAAACTTAATTAATCAGGAGGATTAAAAACACTAATGATAAAAACATTTATAGAAAGGCCTGCATTATCTACTGTAATATCCATATTTATAGTAGTTTTAGGAATCATAGGCATAATTATACTTCCCACAGAACAATACCCCAACATTGCCCCTCCTACGGTGCGGGTTTCCACCAGTTATTCCGGAGCCAATGCAAGTGTCGTTATGAGCAGCGTAATCATTCCCCTGGAAGAAAGTATCAACGGAGTGGAAGGAATGACCTATATGACTTCTTCCGCCACCAATGACGGAGATGCATCCATTACCATATACTTTGAACAGGGTGTTAACCCGGACATTGCCGCAGTAAATGTGCAAAACCTGGTAGCAAGAGCCTCTTCCCTGCTTCCTGCGGAAGTTACACGAAACGGCGTCAACGTCCGGAAACAGCAGAGCAGCACCATTCTGATGCTCACCCTCTACTCCGACCGCCCGGACTATGACGGCAAATTCCTTCAGAACTATGCCAACATCAATCTCATTCCCCAGATACAACGAATAAAAGGTGTAGGTGATGCCAGCGTGCGGGGAGCTCAGGACTATTCCATGAGAATCTGGTTCGATCCTATGGCCATGGCTTCCTATCAAATCACTCCAGCCGAAGCGGTTGCTGCCTTACAGGATCAGAATATTGAATCCGCACCCGGAGAGCTGGGACAACAGGGAAAACAGTCCTTTCAATATACGTTGAGATATACCGGAAGGCTAAAAACCGAAGAAGAGTTCGGAAATATCATTATCCGTTCGGAAAAAGGACAGGTATTAAAACTAAAGGACATCGCCAAAGTGGAATTGGGAGCATTGAATTATACTATGATAACCCAATTGGACGGCAAAGTGGCTACTACCATAAGCGTAAGCCAGACTTCCAGTGCAAATGCCCAGGAAGTGATTAACAATATCAAAGAAGAAGTATCCAAAGCTTCCGAATACTTTCCTCCCGGACTGGGTTATGTTTATATGACGGATGCCAATGAATTTCTCAGCGCCTCCATTACCAAAGTGGTTCATACCCTGATTGAAGCTTTTATTCTGGTATTCCTGGTCGTTTTTATTTTCTTACAGGATTTCAGATCCACCCTGATACCGGCAATTGCTGTTCCGGTAGCTATTATAGGTACTTTTTTCTTCCTCGAGATATTCGGTTTTTCCATTAACCTGCTTACTCTGTTCGCTCTGGTACTCGCCATCGGAATTGTGGTGGACGATGCTATTGTCGTCGTCGAAGCAGTTCATGCCCAGCTGGACAGCGGGGTTAAAAACCCTAAAGAAGCTACTTTGAAGGCAATGAAAGAAATCACTCCCGCCATCATTTCCATTACCCTGGTTATGTCGGCCGTGTTTATACCTGTCAGCTTTATCAGGGGAACCAGCGGAATATTCTATAAACAATTTGGGTTAACCCTGGCAGTTTCTATTGTGTTGTCTGCCATTAACGCGCTGACTTTAAGCCCCGCACTTTGTGCTCTCTTTTTAAGACCTCACGATGAGGAAGAAAAGAATCGGAAAAATCTTTTAACCCGGTTCTATTATTATTTCAACCTAAACTTTAACTCTGCCACTCAAAGATATAAATCCGTACTTCTGTTTTTAGCAAAAAAGGGACGGCGTTGGATCACTGCGGCAATCATCGCAGTTGCCTTGGGGCTTTTATACTTTTCCATGAAAATGATCCCTACCGGATTTGTTCCCCAGGAAGACAGCGGCGGAGTAATGGGAGTAATTACCCTGCCTCCGGGTACCGCTCTGGAAAGAACCGATTCCGTTACCGATGAAATAGTAAAAATAGCCGAAACCCTTCCTTCTTTAAAAGGAGTCAGCAAAACAAGCGGACTGAGCCGACTAAGTGGAGAAAGCAGTTCTTACGGAAGTATTATTATAAAAATGCTTCCCTGGGATCAACGAAAGATGTCCACCAATGATGTAGTTGCTTTTTTAAAGAAAAAAACGGACACCATTAAAAATGCCCAGTTCATGTTTTTCGGAACTCCCACTTTGCAGGGATTTGGGGTAAGCAGCGGAGTGGAAGTTCAACTGCAAGACCGAACAGGCGGGAGTATTCAGGACTTTTATGGAGTAACCAATGCTTTTATAGATAAACTGAAACAAAGAAAAGAAGTCATGTCCGCAATGACTACCTTTAACCCCAACTTTCCCCAAAAACTGATCGAGGCCGATGTACCTAAAATAAAAGACGCCGGACTTACCCTTTCAGCCGTGATGTCCACTTTACAGGCTTACATCGGAAGTATGTACATTTCCAACTTTAACCTTTATGGAAAACAATTCCGGGTAGTAGTGCAGGCGGAGCCGGAACAACGGTCAACATTAAATGATCTGAATAAAATGTATGTGAAAACACCCGGAGGAGAAATGGCCCCTATTACCCGGTTTATAAAAGTAACCGACGTTTCGGGACCTCAGATGCTCAGCCGTTTCAATATGTATTCCTCCATGAGTGTTACCATTACTCCTAATTTCTCAGCCGGATACAGCAGTGGAAACGTAATTCAGGCCATAGATGAAATCTCCAAGGAAACCCTGCCTACCGGTTATACTTTCGACTATTCGGGAATGACCCGGGAAGAAGTAAACAGCGGAAATCAGCTTTTCTTAATATTCTCCCTGTCCCTGATATTCGTATATCTACTGTTGGTAGCCCTGTATGAAAGCTATATCCTGCCTTTTGTCATTATTTTCTCCCGGCCTGTAGGTCTTTCGGGAGTCTATCTGTTTATTGAACTTTTCGGACTTAAACAGGGAATTGTGAATAATATCTATGTACAAATATCCTTAATCATGCTGATCGGATTACTCGCAAAAAATGCCATTCTGATTGTGGAATATGCCGTACAACGGCGACAGCAGGGAATGAGCATCATTGATGCTGCGGTAAATGGAGCCGTAGCCCGTCTGCGTCCGATTTTAATGACTTCTTTCGCCTTTATTTTCGGACTTCTTCCTTTAGCCCTCGCCACAGGAGCCGGCGCCATTGGTAACCGCTCTATTGGGATCAGCGCTATCGGCGGAATGCTTATAGGTACCCTGTTAGGATTGCTGGTAATCCCTTCCTTGTATATTATATTCCAAACCTTACAGGAAAAAATCAATAAATCCGGACTGCTCAACAAAGTGGATGAATAAATTCCTCCCCCACCCTCCTTCCAAGTTAGAAGTTAGATTTACGAATTACGATTTATAAATAATTAAGTAACTGAAGTCAGGAGCAAGATATAAGGGGATATGATTAATTTAATGTCAATATTCCTTATACCTTACAATCTTATATCTTACAGTCTTTAATCTTATGTCTAAGAATCTGGAATCACCTTTTTTAACAACAATATAACACTAAGGAATTTAATGTCTGCTTTGCAGCCTGTTTTTTATTTTTATATTTGCATAGTGTTTTTAAGATGGGTAAAAAAAAGCTATTTTTACTATGTTTTCTTTGGGGGATTTTTTCTTTTGCGCAGGTAGTAGATAAAGAGAAAAACAAAGAAATTGTAGAGTCCAATATAAAATCAGGTTCGGAAAACGATTCCGTAAAACATTACAATCCTACCATACAATCCTACAAATACTGGACGGAGGACCAGCCGAAAATGATTTTCGACACGGTACTGACTATAGATAAATACTATAAAAACAGAATGTATAACTATAGGGACAGTTTCGGGGACATGCCTTTTTCCAATATAGGAGAAACTTTTAATCCTTTGTTATATAGTACCAATATTCGTTCTTCCATAGACATAACACCCAGAGGAAAATCCTATAACCTGTTACGCGCTGAAGATGTCCGGTATTTTGATGTTCAGACTCCCATGACCGAATTTCAGTACAACAACGGATATAAACAAGGTCATTCGCTTTCCAGCTTATTCACTCACAGCATCAATTCACAGTTAAATTATTCCATCCAGTATAAAGGATTAAGATCCACAGGAAAATACATGGAACAACTGGCTTCCAATAACACCTTCCTGATCACCACCAATTACCATACAAAAAACCGGAGATACGATATGTGGACACACTATATGGTAACCAATACGGACAATGAAGAAAACGGGGGAATAAAATATCCTGAAAATTTCGAGGACGGGGATTCCCGGTTTAAAGCCCGTGACCGTATGGAAGTCAACTTAACCGGAGCCACCTCAAAATATGAAACAAGAAGATTTTACTTAGGACAGCAATTCGGTATAGTCGGCTCGGAAAAAAAATACCCCCTTTCCCTGAAAAACATTTTTTCCTACGAAACCACTCATTATACTTATGGTGAAACGGAAACCCTGAATACCTACTATGATACCCCGGAAAATATGTATGAAGGAGGAAACTTAAGCAACCATTACAACACCAAAAAATTAAGGAAATTTTCCAACCTGACCACAGCTGTTTTCGACTGGAGTGACAAGTTACACTTTGAGGCGGGTTTAAAATACGAACATCTGGAATTTAACTTTGACAAAATAGTGGATCCCACTTTTCCTAAAAATAATTTAAAGGATGAAAGAATAGGAGCTGCGGGTAATCTTACTTTTAACTGGAAAGAAGGGATTGTATTAAAAACCCGGGCGGAGGCCATGACGGGCGACCAGTTCAAAAATTCCTATTTTGTCGATAACTTCCTTACCATACAACCGGTAAAAGATTACTATGTGGAAGCCAACCTCGGAATCAAGTCCCAGATACCTTCCTTAAACTTATTGTATAATCAGAGCTTTTATAATAAGTTTAATTATTTCATGGATAATCCTGAAAATGAGCAAACCATCCAGGCAGGAGGAGCTTTACGGATAAAACCTTTCAACACCCGTATTTCCGCTCAGTTTTTTGACATCAATCATTACACCTATCTCGATTCAGGCTACCATCCCCAACAATCAGGCTCCCCTGTAAACATTGTACAGGTAGGACTGCAAAACTCATTTCAATACAAGAAATTTCATCTGGAAACCAATTTAGCCTACCAGAAGGTTACCAGCAATCAGGATATCCTTCCCCTTCCCGAATTTGTTGGCCGGGCAACCCTGTATTACCAGTCGAAAGCATTTAAAAACAATGCAGAATTTCAATTCGGAGTAAATACCTACTACTTTTCAAAATTCAAATCCGGAGAGTTTTTTCCGGTTACCAACGAATTTAACATGCAATCGGGAACAAGCAATTACAACATTGGAGAGTACCCGGTATTGGATATATTCCTACATTTCAAAATCAAAAGGATGCTGATTATCCTGGAAGGCCAGCACTTCAATTCCAGCTTTACAGGTTATGACTATTATAGTGCTCCTATAAACCCTTACACGGATTTCCGTTTGAATATTGGAATCCTCTGGTACATCTTTACCTAAGAACAAAGATGAATAAAATGTCGAATTATTTTTATAACTTAGAAATCAATTACAAAAGCAACAAGTAAAAATTAAGGTCATGAGTAGTTCTATTTTTGAAATCAATATGAAAGTGCGTGATTACGAATGTGACGCTCAGGGAATCGTAAATAATGCCAATTATCAGCACTACTACGAAGTGGCCCGCCATGAATTTCTGGAACGACACGGACTGCATTTTTATGAACTGCATAAACAAGGAACGGATTTAGTAATGATAAGTATTACCGTTCGCTATATAACCCCGCTTACCGGAGGAAACGATTTCATCTGTACTGTAGATTCCCTGGAGAAAGAAGGAATTCGTTATTTCTTTAATCAAAGAATCATCCGTAAATCCGATAACAAAGTTTGTTCGGAAGCCCGTGCCGAAGTAGTATGCCTGATAAAAGGAAACGTGAGCCTGCCGACCGTTTTGGATGAAGCTTTTAACCAATATTTTTAATTACTGCCAATGAAAGCCATGCTTTTTGCCGCCGGCCTGGGTACCCGGTTAAAACCATTTACCGATAAACACCCCAAAGCCCTGGCTTTAGTCAACCATAAAACCCTTTTAGAAAGAAACATACTATATCTCAAATCTTTCGGGATAAGGGAAATCATTATCAATATCCATCATTTCGGAGAACAGATAAAACATTTCCTTCAGGAGAATTCAAATTTCGGTTGTGAAATAATTATTTCCGACGAAAGCGAACAGGTACTGGAAACCGGAGGAGGACTACTTAAGGCAAAAGAACTTTTAGGAAAAGAGCCCTTTTTGGTTATGAATGTGGATATTCTTACCCATTTAAACCTGCATTCTTTTATACAGTTCCACCAGGAAAACAATCCCCTGGTAAGTTTAGCCGTTTCAGACCGGAAATCCTCACGCAAACTGTTTTTTAATACAGAAAGCAGACTGGTAGGATGGAAAAACCTGAACACAGAAGAAAATACCTTTGTTAATTCCTATTCCGAAAACAATTCCCTGCCGTTGGCTTTCAGCGGGATTCACTTGATTAATCCTGCGCTATTCGAACAAATTACCCGGAAAGGAAAATTTTCCATCATGGAGGTTTATATGGAGCTGATGGCAAAAGAAAAGATTATGGGATATCCACATTCCGCTTATCTTATTGATGTCGGAAAACCGGAATCAATAGCAGAAGCAGAAAAATATTTTGTATAAATGTAAATTATTAGTACTTTAGCTTACTGAATAAAGTATAATTAATACAAGAATTGGGTTCGGTAAAAATATTCAAAAGTAAGGGAAAATTACTACTAACAGGAGAATATACCGTTCTGGACGGAGCCTTGGCCTTAGCAGTTCCCACCCGGTTGGGACAATCTTTACACATCCATTTAACGGGAAAAAGAGATAATAAAATTACCTGGCTTGCATACAAAAGCAATGGAGAGTTATGGTTTAACTGTATTTTGGATTTGAATAGTAAAAAAATCGAGGAAACCAATAATCCTGGGTTTGCTGAAAACCTGCTTCATATATTCCTACAAACCCTCGAATTGGGCACTCCTCTTTTCCGGGAAGACTTTGGTTATGAATGTGAAACCCAGCTGGAATTTCCTGAAGACTGGGGACTCGGTTCCAGTTCCACCTTAATCAATAATATTGCAAAATGGACAAAAGTCGATCCCTATCAGCTTTTATCTAAAACCTTTGGAGGAAGCGGGTACGACATTGCCTGCGCTGATGCGGATCACCCGATTACCTATCAACTGAAAAATAAAAAACCGGTAATAAAAGAAACTTTCATTCCTTCTCAACTATCCGACTCCATACTTTTTATCCATTTAAACCAAAAGCAGGACACAAGAGAAGGTATCCGGCATTATAAACAAAAAGAAAAATCACCGGAATTGATCCATGCCATTTCAGAAATAACCCGACAAATCAGCAACCCTAAATGCACCTTCGAAAAATTCAAGACATTACTGATTGAACACGAAGAGCGTATTTCCAATTTTATTGAAATGAAAACCGTAAAAGAAAGATTATTTCCCGATTATCCGGGATTTATCAAAAGTTTAGGGGCTTGGGGAGGAGATTTTATTATGGTAGAAAAAACAGAAAATGCCAAAAGATATTTTAAAGACAAAGGATATAAAATCATTAAAAAATATGATGAATTTTTACTATGACAATCAGAATAATAAACATTTTTCTAAACTAGCCCTACGAACAAGAAAAAATGAATCAAGTATTATTTAAAGATTAATAACTCATTAACAACAAACAAATGAAAAAATTATTTGCTGAATTTTTTGGAACCTTTTGGTTAGTTTTAGGTGGATGTGGAACAGCCGTTTTCGCAGCCCCTCATGTAGGTTTTCTCGGAGTAGCTCTTGCTTTCGGTTTAACCGTATTAACTATGGCTTATGCCGTAGGGCACATTTCGGGAGGACATTTTAACCCTGCCGTGTCCATTGGTCTGTTCGTAGGAGGAAGATTCTCCGGAAAAGACCTGATACCTTACATTATTGCTCAGGTATTAGGAGGTATAGCTGCTGCTGCTATTCTGTATTTTGCACTAACCGGAAGTAGCAAAGAAATAGGAGGATTTGCTTCTAACGGGTACGGAGACCTTTCTCCGGATCATTTCTGCCTTGGATCCGTATTTCTTGTTGAATTTGTCCTGACCGCTTTCTTCCTATTAGTGATTATGGGAGCTACAGATAAATTTGCCAATGGAAAATTTGCAGGAATAGCCATAGGTCTGGCTCTAACCCTTATACACCTAATCAGTATTCCGGTATCCAATACTTCCGTAAACCCGGCAAGATCTCTGTCTCAGGCAATCTTTGCAGGAGGAGAATACCTTCAACAAGTATGGGTATTCTGGGTAGCGCCTATCGCCGGAGCAATCGTAGGAGGCCTTATATATAAATTTCTTTTACAAAAAGAAGAAGATTAAGCAGAAAAATAACAATAGTAAACAGATGCCTGAACATAGTATGTTCAGGCATTTTTTATATTACGAAAATTAATTATTCCCAGAAAATTGATATTTCAGTATTTTATAAATACCTTTACCTGTCAAATGTAAAAAGCAGGAAACATGTTGAAAACAGGAGATAAAATACCTGATTTTGAGGGTATCACGCAGGAAGGAAAAACAATCAAATATTCCGATTATAAAGGAAAAAAATTAATTATATATTTTTATCCTAAAGCCAGCACTCCCGGATGCACGGCAGAAGGCTGTAGCTTACGCGACAATTATAAAGACCTGCAGGCTCAGGGATACGAAATCATAGGAATAAGTAAAGATCCTGTGGCTAAACAAAAAACCTTTCAGGATAAATATTCTTTTCCTTTTCCCTTAATTGCCGACACAGAAAAAAAGATTATTGAAGCATTCGGAGCCTGGGGGAAAAAGAAATTCATGGGAAAGGAATTTGACGGGATTTTACGTTATACTTTTTTAATTGATGAAAAATGAATTGTAAAACAAATAATAACCAAAGTGAATACCAAAAATCACGCAGAACAAATCTTAGAAGAAACAAAAAAATAATATATAAAATGGCGGAGAAAGAAACCAATAACTCAGAAGCAAAGAAAAAAGCGCTGAATTTAATCCTGGATAAATTAGATAAGACTTACGGAAAAGGAGCAGTAATGCGTATGGGAGATAAACCAGTGGAAGAAATAGATGTAATTCCGTCCGGTTCCTTTGGTCTGGATTTGGCTTTAGGTGTAGGAGGATATCCCAGAGGAAGAGTGATCGAAGTCTTCGGGCCGGAGTCCTCAGGAAAAACAACCCTGACCATGCACGCCATTGCAGAAGCTCAGAAAAAAGGAGGAGTGGCTGCTTTTATTGATGCAGAGCATGCTTTTGATCCTTCTTACGCCCAAAAACTGGGAATCAACCTGGATGATCTGATTATTTCCCAACCGGATGACGGAGAACAGGCTTTGGAAATTGCCGATAACCTGATTCGTTCCGGAGCTATCGATATTGTGGTAGTGGATTCTGTGGCAGCTTTAACTCCAAGAGCGGAAATAGAAGGAGAAATGGGAGATTCCAAAATGGGATTGCATGCCCGCCTGATGTCCCAGGCATTAAGAAAACTCACGGCAACTATCAGCAAGACCAAATGTACCGTAATGTTCATCAATCAATTAAGAGAAAAAATCGGAGTGATGTTCGGAAATCCGGAAACCACCACCGGAGGAAATGCATTGAAGTTTTATGCTTCCGTACGGATTGACATCCGAAAATCCGGCGCTCCTATCAAAGACGGAGAAGATGCCGTAGGAAGCCGGGTAAAAGTAAAAGTGGTGAAAAATAAAGTTGCCCCTCCTTTCCGCCAGGCAGAATTCGATATCATGTATGGAGAAGGAATTTCCAAAGTAGGAGAAGTTCTGGATATGGGAGTGGAAATGGGAATTGTAGGTAAATCCGGTTCCTGGTTCAGTTATCAGGACACCAAATTAGGACAGGGACGGGATGCAGTAAAACAATTACTGAAAGACAATCCGGAACTGATGGAAGAAATCGAAACCCAGATCAGGGGAAAATTGGCAGAGAAATAAAAATGAAAAAATTATTTGCATTTTTTCTCTTGTTAATACTGAATACTATTGTCTTCGGTCAGGTTTTAACACCTAAACAAATGGGACCGTTTAAAGTAAATGCAAAATTATCTGAAGTAGAGAAAATCAGCAAACAAAAAATCAAATTTACCGAACAACAGATAGAAAATTACGATTATGACAGAATTTTCACGATAAATGGGGTCGAATATACTATTTCCTTCAATGATGAATATGATAAAAATGGCAGACCTATTGGTAAGATAATAGACTTTGTTTCTTCTGCAAATCCTAAACTTAAAACAGCAGAAGGAATTGGAATCGGTTCGACTAAAAATGATATTATCAATGCTTATTCTTTCTCAGATATAACAATATTCTACACATCAGGAGAAGATGGAATACGTTCCAAGACTGATTGTATAATAAGTGTATTTTATCTGGATGAGCCCGATGAAGGAACCTATACTTTTGAACTTAAAGATCTTAAAATAACAAAAATTACCGTTTCCAATTTTGGAGCATGGAATTAGGAATTTTAATAATTTAAAATCATTGGTAAATTAAAACTTTGTCATCCTTATTCTTTTGTTATTCAATCATTAAGAAAATGAAAAAATAGGCACCAGAATTTGGGATAACTGAGCGCTTTCAATCAGGAAAGCATCGTGTCCGTGTATGGAACGGATTTCATTATAATAAGTATTTGCCTTATGAGGTTTCAGGGTTTCAAAAATTTCTATGTTGTCCTGCTTGGTAAATAGTCCGTCTGTATCTACACTGACCAAGTGAATGTCGGACTTTATATTTTTAGCAACCGTCACAAAATCCGCCCGATGATAGGTAATATCAATAGTCCTCAACAATTGATTCATTAATTTATAAGTAGGAAGGCTGAACCGGGCTTTCAGTTTTTCTGCATGTCTCCGAAGCCAGTTTTCCACCTGGAACTGTTCACTATCGGAAGCATAATTTCCCCGGAATTTATGTTTTAAAGACAAAGGCGTCCGGTATAAAAGCATCGCATGCATCCGGGCATCCTCCAAAGGCTCACTCGAATGATTGAGAATTTCGTCCTGTACCATAGCATTGGCAATTACCCAGTCTGACGATTTATAATCGGCAGCAATGGGAATAAGATTTTTTATCGCATCCGGATTCAAAACCGCCATTTCCCAGGCAATTCCTCCTCCTAAGCTTCCACCGATTACCGCATACAATTTATCAATAGAGAGCTTATGCAATGCTTTCCAGAATAAATCGGCAATATCTCTTGCCCGGAAATCGGTATAATTGGAAAAGTATTTAGGATCCTCCTCATATCCGTTTCCCGGAATATTGAAGGCAATCACGGAATATTTTTGTGTATCAATAGCCTTACCTTCTCCCATAATTTCCGCCCACCATTCAGGAACATTGGAGTTTCCCGTCAGAGTATGATTTACCAGAACAATAGGGGCAGAACCGATAGGCAAGCCAAAAGTCTGGTAAAAGATATCCACACTTTCTATGACAATTCCTTTTTCAAGTTTCCAGTTGGAAATGGATATTTTTTGAAGAAGCCTCATAGGTCAGATCACCTGATTTAATATCTGTTCAGATGACAAAAGTAAATAAAAAATAGTAATTCATAATCCTGATTCCTTTCCAATCTGGTTACAAATTACTATTCAAAATTTAACCATCTATTATTTAATAACTTAGCATAACTAAGATTTTAAACTATCAAATGCTGCTTTTAGATCATTAATCAAATCCTCCACATTTTCCAGTCCGACAGAAAGCCGTACCAAATCCCTGGACACTCCGGTCTGAAGCTGTTCTTCTTCCGTTAACTGGGAATGGGTAGTACTAGATGGATGGATAATCAGTGATTTAGTATCTCCAATATTAGCCAACAGGGCAAATAATTTTGTTTTATCCGCTATGGCTTTGGCTGCTTCATACCCTCCCTTATGACCGAAGGTTACGATTCCGCTCTGACCTTCAGGCAGGTATTCTTTTGCCAGACTGTGAAATTTACTGGATTCCAGTCCGGGATAATTTACCCAGGCCACTTCTTCCTGTTTTTCAAGCCATTGAGCTAAAGCCAGTGCATTTTCACTGTGTTTTTTTATACGCACCGGAAGGGTTTCCAATCCTTGTATGGTCTGAAAAGCATTGAAAGGACTTAAAGCCGCTCCCAGATCTCTCAATCCTTCTATTCGTATCCGGGCTATAAAGGCTGCATTACCCAATGCATTGTGATAGACAAGACCATGATAACCCGGCGCAGGCTCGGTAAAATCAGGGAATTTTCCATTTGCCCAGTTAAAAGTTCCTGCGTCAATGATTGCACCTCCTAAGGAAGTTCCGTTTCCGGTCACATATTTAGTCAGGGAATAAATAACGATATTAGCCCCGTGTTTAATCGGATTCAATAAATAGGGAGCAATTGTATTATCCACAATAAACGGCAATTCCAACCTTTTAGCTACAGCCGAAATCTTTTTCAAATCCAGAATATCCAGTTTCGGATTTCCCAAAGCCTCAACAAAAATCGCCCGGGTATTTCCTTTGGATGCTTTTGCAAAATTTTCAGGATCCGAAGGATCTACAAAAGTCGTGGTAATACCTAATCTCGGAAGTGTTACATTAAGAAGGTTAAAAGTTCCTCCATACAAACTGTTGGAAGCAACAATATGATCTCCTGTTCTCAAAA
>JAVBRH010000292.1:0-4009 GCA_031548225.1 Apibacter sp. | reverse complement strand
TACTTTTATGAATTCTTCTATTCTTACCTGTCATATTGGGGCCAGCGGGGTAATTTATGTTCTGGCCTTCTTCTTATTTTTCAGCGGAGCGTTCAGGAAAGAAAGAACTTTAATGGCTGTTTCTTTGGTTGTGGTTTTTCTATACGGAAGCATGATATGGGGAATGTTCCCTCAGGAAATGTTCGGGGTTTTCGGAGATAACCATATTTCCTGGGAAAGTCATCTTTCCGGGGGATTAACCGGATTTATACTGGCCTACCTGCTGCGGAAAAATGGAAGAAAAAAAGAAATGATGTACTGGGAAAAAAAAGAATACGACACCTCTTCAGATGAAGAACTCTGGGAAAGATATAAACAGGAATATCCCGAACATTTTTATGATAAAATCCAAACAGATAAGGACCCGGAAGAAGTAAAGAAAAAAGTTAATTATATCTACGAATACAAAGAAAAGAAAGAGGATTAACTCATGAAGATAGTATTTTCTGAAAGATAATCTGTAACTTTATATCTTAAAGAAATCTTTATCTTTGCATTGGTTTAATTCCGGTTAATATGAAAAAAATATTCTGCTTTTTTTATTTGTGTTTATCCGTTTTTTCCTTCTCACAGGAACTGGTTTTGATTAAGTTTAAAGACAAACCCTCTCAATCCTATTATCTGGCCAACCCGGCCGAAATGCTTACACAAAAATCACTGGACAGAAGGTCTAAATACAGTATCTCCCTTTCTGATAGTGATGTTCCGGTGGAAACCACTTATATAAATGCAGTAAAAAATCTAGGCGTATCTATTATTTCTGTTTCAAAATGGTTTAACGGAGTCTTTGCAAAAATTACCAGTTCTCAAAAAACACAGATTCTAAGTTTAAACTGTGTTTTGGGAATCGAATCTTTTATAGAAAATAATTCCGGCGCAAAAGAACAAGTACAGAATAATCCTTTTTCTTTATTAAAAAAAACAGCCGCCGCCACAGATACTCAGATAACACAGATAGGATTAGATTATCTGCATGACAGGGGATATAAAGGAAGTAATATAACCATTGCCGTTCTGGACGCTGGTTTTCCGGGAGTAAATACGGCTTCGGCTTTTACTCATACAAGACCGAAAATAAAAGGGGGATATAATTTTGTAGATCACAACACCAATTTCTATACCCGGGATTCTCACGGCACACAGGTCTTGTCCATTATCGGGGCGTCCGTTTCCGGACAGTATGAGGGAACTGCTACGGAAGCAGATTTTTACCTGTACATCACCGAGAAAAAAGATGTGGAAATCCCCGAAGAAGAAGTGTGGTGGATTGCAGCAGCAGAAA
The DNA here is from genome assembly GCA_031548225.1 of Apibacter sp. Classification (GTDB taxonomy): domain Bacteria; phylum Bacteroidota; class Bacteroidia; order Flavobacteriales; family Weeksellaceae; genus Apibacter. The sequence continues at coordinate 2,688 of JAVBRH010000292.1, read as the reverse complement.
AGGCCGACAGTCTGGGAGTGGATATTATTACCTCTTCTTTAGGGTACAATACTTTTGATGATTACCGGTATGATTATACCCAGGCCAATCTGGACGGAAAGACTTCCTTTATTTCCAGAGGAGCGCAAACCGCTTCTGAAAAAGGTGTTTTTGTAATTGTCTCGGCTGGAAACGAAGGAAATGTAAGCTGGAAAAAAATAACTGTCCCTGCAGATGCAAAAGATGTTTTTGCCATTGGAGCAGTAAACAGCAGCGGTTTTCCTGGTGCTTTTTCTTCTTACGGCCCTTCGGCTGATAACAGAATCAAACCGGATGTAAGTGCTTTGGGAGTTTCTGCATATTTTATTTATCCTGACGGAACTCTGGGCTACGGAAACGGTACTTCCTATTCCACTCCTGTTATAGCAGGAGCCGTTGCCTGCCTGTTAGAAGCTTATCCTACCGTTTCTCCTTCCGCCCTTCGACAAAAAATACGGGAATCTGCCAATTTGTATAATTCTCCTACCCCTCAAATGGGATACGGTATTCCTAATTTTGCTTCGGTATTCCAGGTATTAGATATAAAAGAAGAAAAAATCATCTTCAACGATTTTTCTATATATCCCAACCCGGTACAAGACGGTATTCTTTATTTAAAAGTAACCTCTAAAAAGGCGGCAAGTACAGATGTGAAATTTTTCAACTATACCGGACAATCGGTTTATTCCGAAAAAATAACCCTTAACTCCGGAGAAAATCTTTTGAAAATCACTCTGCCCTCTTACATTAAGAAAGAAAATTTACTATTGAAATGTAGTCTTCCTGACGGAAAAACGATCTCTCAAAAGATCATTGTTTTATAATTAATTCTCAGGAATTTTTCTTTTTATAAAGGGGAACTGTACTGCATGCTTCTCCGAACATCAGGGAAGAAACTACCGGTTTTATTTTCTGAACCAGCTGAAGGTAGGCATTTTGAGGGACAGGCTTATGAGAACAGCCTTTGATAATTACTTTTTTATCCTTATATTCTTCTAGCTTTATATCAGCGATAATTCGGGCATAAATATCCCGTTCCATATCTTCCGGAGTTCCAAAGGACACCAATTCTGCCACTCCTGTCAGGTAATTCGCTACAAGTAAATATGCCCAGGAAGGGATTATAGCGTCTGAAGAGCAGGTTACCGCCACAAAAGTATCTTTATATTGATTCCAATCCAGTTCTGAGAGTGCCTGTCTGAAGTCTTTTTCTTTCAGGATCAGTTCTTCGTATAAATAATCTTTCAAGTCAAAAACCAGCCGCTTTTCTTTGGGATAATAATCTTCCAAATCTATAGTTACCAACCCGCTTTTTTCTACTTTATTGATTATTTCATCCATTTTTCAGTGTTTTTTTATTTTATTCTTCCAGTAAATCCGGCCTCCTTTCCTGTGTTCGTTTATAGGCCATTTCGTGCCTCCACTCATCAATTTTACTAAAATTCCCGCTCAACAGGATCTCCGGAACTTTCAGACCTTTGTATTCTTCCGGCCGGGTATAAACCGGAGGAGCTAACAAATCATCCTGAAACGAATCGTACAAAGCTGAGGTCTCGTCATTTAATACTCCCGGCAATAACCGTACCACTGCATCAATCAAAACACAGGCACCCAGTTCTCCTCCGCTCAATACATAATCACCTATGGATATTTCCCGGGTTACAAACATATCCCGGACTCTCTGATCCACACCTTTATAATGCCCGCAGAGAATCAATATATTTCCTTTTAAAGATAAGGAATTACAGGTTTTTTGATTTAAGGTTTCTCCATCCGGAGTCATATAAATAATCTCATCATAGTTCCTCTCTGCCTGCAATTGGGAAATGCATTTATCAATGGGCTCAATCATCATAACCATCCCTGCTCCTCCCCCGTATTGGGTATCGTCTACCTGCTTATAATTTCCCTTTGCATAATCCCTCAGGTTGTGAAAGACAATTTCTACCAGTCCTTTTTCCTGTGCCCTCTTCATTATGGATTCCTGCAATGGACTCTTTATCAGGTCAGGAACTACTGTAATAATATCTATTCTCATTGCCCTTATTTACTAAAGAATTTAACTTAACTACCAGTTTTTTATTTTCTTTAATGCTGCAATCTGTGCTAAATGATGATTTTCATGCCAGACACAAAATCCTATAATTTCGTTTAATGGAAATTCCTTCTGGTGTTCCGGATGAATAAAAATCTTTTTTAATTCCTCTTTTGAAAGGGTTTTAAGTAATTCCATCCATCTGAAATGAAGTGCTTCCAGTAATTGTAATGACGGCTCTATCGGGAAGTTTTTACTGTCTGGAAGTTCTGCCCAGCGTTCCTCAAAATAAGGTTTAATGACTGGCGCTTCCTCTGTTAAGGCTAGTTTAATCCGGATAAAAAAATTCATATCACTATCTGCCAGATGATGCACTACCTGCCGGATTGTCCAACCCTCTGGTCTGTAGGGTGTATCCAATTGTTCTTCGGATAAATTTTCAACTTGTTCCCGCAATCTGACGGGAAACGATTCTACCTCATCAATCCATTTATTTATGGCTGCCGGAGTAATTACCTCAGGCTGCTGATATCTTCCTATTGGATATTTAAGTTTTTCCAGTTCCATTTTATTTAAAAAATTTCCATCTCGGAATAATAGGAAGTACTGCACACCCAATAAAGAAGTACAATCCA
>JAVBRH010000186.1:0-8242 GCA_031548225.1 Apibacter sp. | reverse complement strand
GAAAAGTATGCCGAAAAATACGAGATCAATATGTTGAGATGTATTTTTTGCGGAATGTGTGAAGATGCTTGTCCGAAAGAAGCTATCTTTTTGACAGACAGGATTGTATTTCCGGAGACGTTGAGAAAGAATTTTATATATGGGAAGGATAAATTAGTGGAAACCTTGGAAAACAGAATAGACGTTTCCCAACGCCAAATAAAAAAATATTCAACAGAAAAATAGGAAGTATGGAGGGAGTTTTGTTTTATCTAATGTCTGCCTGTGCAATTATAAGCGCTTTTTTTGTAGTGTTCAGCAGAAGTCCGATGCATAGCATTATAGCATTAATCGTTACCTTTTTCTCCATATCAGGTCTATATATTATGTTAAACGCCCAGTTTCTGGGGGCAGTGCAGATTATTGTCTATTCCGGAGCTATTATGGTGTTATTCCTTTATGTGTTGATGATGTTCAACCTGAAAGAAAAAGACGAGCCTTTGAAAGGAGGAGCTTTTCAGGTATTGGCTGTGATTTGCGGAGGATTGGTATTTGTCGGATTTATGGGAGCGTTAAAAGGATACCAGCAGATAGAATTTCCAACGAATCCTGACAGTCAGATTGGATTGACTAAAAATTTAGGACGTTTATTGTTCAGCAAATATGTATTACCCTTTGAACTGGCGGGAGTTTTATTTTTAGGAGCGCTGGTAGGAGCCGTAATGATTGGAAAAAGAGACTTATAACAAATTATAACAATATTTTAAATTTCTTGAAATAATAAAAAGAAATGGAGGTAAATAGTTTATTTCAGAGCATACCGATAGATTACTTTATATATTTATGCGCTTTGCTCTTTTGTATAGGGGTTACAGGAGTTTTAGTAAGAAGAAATGCAATTATTATCTTAGGATGTGTGGAGCTGATGCTGAATTCGGTTAATTTATTATTGGCAGCATTTTCCGCATACAAAGGAGATGCGGACGGTCAGATTCTGGTATTCTTTATTATGGTGGTTGCTGCCGCTGAAGTTGCAGTGGGACTGGCAATTGTTACCATGTTGTACAGAAACACACGTTCCGTGGATGTAAGTTTATTTAACCGGTTAAAAGGATAAACAGATGGAGAATATCATATATTTAATACCCGCTTTACCTTTTATAGGGTTTGTTATATGCGGACTTTTCGGAAGTAAAATGCCAAAGCCGGTAACAGGAACTATTGCCAATTTAGTAGTCTGGATACCTTTCTTTCTGTCGGTTTATCTGTTCTGTAACTTTACAGAGCCCATAAAAGCCACAGCTTACACCTGGTTTGCTTCAGATAATTTTAAAGTGAATTTTTCCTTCCAGATAGACCAGTTATCCCTGATTATGATGATGATCGTTACCGGAATCGGAGCGTTGATTCACTTGTATTCCATCGGATATATGTCTCACGACAAAGGATTTTATAAATTCTTTTCCTACTTAAACCTGTTTATCTTTTCCATGCTTTTATTAGTAATGGGAAGTAATTTCCTTATCCTGTTTATCGGTTGGGAAGGAGTAGGATTTTGTTCCTATCTGCTTATCGGATTCTGGTTTAAAAATGAAGAATACGGATATGCAGCCCGGAAAGCCTTTGTTATGAACCGGATAGGAGATTTAGGCTTATTGATAGGAATTTTCTTATTAGCCTACTATTTCGGAAGCGTAGAATATACAGATATAGCCGCTAAAGTCGGTCAGTTCAGCATGAATGACCCCATTTTAATAGCCGCAACCATTTTCTTATTTATCGGAGCGATGGGGAAATCCGCGCAAATTCCCCTTTATACCTGGTTGCCGGACGCAATGGCCGGTCCGACACCGGTTTCCGCGTTAATTCACGCAGCAACCATGGTTACCGCAGGGATTTACCTGGTAATCCGTTCCAATGCGATCTATAGCCTGGCACCGTTTACTTTGAACTTCATCATGTATATCGGACTGGCAACCTCCATTTTAGCAGCATTCATAGGGTTACGGCAAAACGATATTAAAAAAGTACTCGCATATTCCACCGTTTCCCAGTTGGGCTTAATGTTTATTGCATTGGGAGCAGGAGCCTATACCACCGCTTTATTCCATGTTACCACTCATGCCTTTTTTAAAGCCCTTCTGTTCTTGGGAGCAGGAAGTGTAATCCATGCCATGAGCGGAGAACAGGATATGAGATATATGGGAGGATTAAGAAAGAAAATTCCCGTTACCTACTGGACATTCTTGATAGGAACTCTGGCAATATGCGGAATACCGCCGTTAGCAGGGATGTTCTCCAAAGATGAAATTCTGGTTGCCATCTGGGGAAAAAGCAAAATAATCTGGGGCTTAACCCTGTTTTCCGCAGCATTGACCTGTGTTTATATGTTCCGGTTATTATTCCTTACCTTCTTCGGAGAATTTAAAGGAACAGAAGAACAAAAGAAGCATATACACGAAAGTCCGGCCGTAATGACCATACCTTTAATAGTATTGGCTATTTTAACCGTAGTGGGAGGAGCATTGAACCTGCCTCATTACATAGGAGACGGAATTTCACAAAAAATGGCACACTGGCTGAATCCGATTTATGTAGGATTGCATTCACATGAGGAACCTACGTTCCAGATTGAAATGATGCTGTTGGGAATAACTCTGGCAGTAATTGCCGTAGTAGCCTTTGCAACCTATAACAAATATGTAACCCGGAAATCCCGGGCAGCTATTGTGGAAAATATGACCGGATGGGAAAGATTTTCAGCCCATGCAGCCTATGTTAATGAACTGTACAATGAAATCATTGTAAATCCGGTTCTGAGTTTAGGAAGATTCCTGAAAAACGTAATAGATAAATATATCATAAACGGATTGGTGGAAGGAACAGCGAGAGTAGTTCAGGGATGTGGGAATGTCCTTCGGTTTGTGCAGAACGGAAACGTAGAGTTTTACGTTTTTGCCATGTGCGTAGGAATATTCATTCTGTTACTGGCAGCAGGATTTTTAACTCATTAATAAAGTACAAATAAAGTAAATAGATATAATGTTAATTTTAGCAATACTACTTTTACCTATAATCGGAGCAGGATTATTATTTACCCTAAAAGGTTCCTATTCAAAATATATAGCGTTTATAATCGCCCTGGCAGAATTTGTTTTGACCGCTTTTCTATGGTGTAAATTTAAAGTCGGAGATTTAGAGGCTTGTCAATATTTGGTAGAACAACCCACTTCGATTCTGACTCTGATTTCAAAACTGCATTTTGGAGTGGACGGTTTAGGGATACTCATGCTATTATTAACCAATACCCTTGTACCTATTATTATATATTCCGCCTTTAAAGACGAGAGACCTTCCCGGTTTTATGCATTGATTTTACTTATGCAATTCGGACTGGTCGGAGTTTTTACCTCTATGGACGGATTATTATTTTACATTTTCTGGGAAGTTACCCTGATTCCGATCTGGTTTATCTGCGGATTGTTCGGTACAGGAAAAAACAGACTGAGAATTAATTTAAAATTCTTTATCTATACCTTTTTCGGCTCCCTGTTTATGTTGGTGGCTCTGATTTATGTTTATTTACAGGCAGGATCTTTTGATTTGGAGGCGATGTATTCTGCAAAATTATCCTCAGAAGCCCAGATATTCATATTCTGGATGTTCTTTCTCGCTTTTGCCATTAAGCTGCCTATATTTCCGTTTCATACGTGGCAGGCAGACACCTATGCCATGGCCCCGACACAAGGATCCATGTTGTTATCCGGAATTATGCTGAAAATGGGAGTTTTCGGAATGATAAAATACTTATTGCCTCTGGCTCCCGAAGCAGTGGGAGGGATGTCAGGCTCCATTGTCCTGATACTTTCCATCATAAGCATTGTTTATGCTTCCCTGATAGCCGTGGTGCAAAAAGACATAAAACGACTGATTGCCTTTTCTTCCATGGCACACGTAGGGCTGATTGCCGCCGGAATTTTTTCCAGTGCCATAGTAACCCTAAACTGCGGGACAGATAAAACAGGACTGGAAGGTGCATCCATACAGATGCTGGCACACGGGGTAAACGTAGTCGGACTTTTCTATATAGCAGATATATTAGCCAAAAAATTCGGCACCCGGGATTTGACAAAAATGGGAGGACTCGCATCTAAAGCTCCGGTTTTAGCCGTTTTATTCATGATCATTTCTTTAGGTACTATGGCGGTTCCTTTAACCAATGCCTTTATCGGAGAGTTTTTATTGTTAAAAGGAATATTTACTTTAAGTACCTGGGGAGCGATTATGGCAGGACTGACGCTGATACTCTGTGCGGTTTATGTTACCAAAATGTATGGGATGGCGATGTTCGGAACCGGAAATAAAGAATTTTTAGAAAAACAACACGACATTTCAATAGAAGCCAAATTAGGTTTAGGGATTTTATCTGTTTTGGTTTTAGTATTCGGAATATATCCTCAGCCATTAATTAACCTTTCTTCAGAAACGGCAACCCAGATATTGACTTTATTATCCAGGTAATAGTGATAAGAGAAGATAAAACGTGTTGAGACCGGATATTTCCAGTCTCAGTATAATTTTATTTTCAGTATTTGTTTTTTCTCAAATCAGTGCTTTTTAAAATTAAAAGGAAGTAGTAACTTTGTTTAATATTGATATAATTAATTATTCTCTGTTTTTGAGAGATGTTTGCTTTTTATGAATTTGAAAAAAATATGGGATTACATTTCAAATGTAGGTGTAGAACTGGAATCTGATAAGGAGAGTATTCAGTACATCAGATTGCTTAACCAGTATACTGTTATAGTATCCTTTGTTTTTTTTATTCATGCCATACATAACTTTGTCTACATTAAGGATAATTTTTCCGGTAATATTCTGATGTATCTATCCTTATTTTTCGTGTTAACTTTTTTATTAAAACGATTAAGAAGAATTAAAATCCTCGTCTGTTCCGTATTCATACTTCTTATTTGGGTTATTTTTTTCTTTGATTCCTATTCAGTAGGAGGTTCGGGAATCTACTTTTATTATTTTCCTTTAGTTATGGCTCTTCCCTTTATTTTTAACTGGGAATCTGAATATCGTTATATGTTGATAATTATAGGTTGTGTAGTAGTGTCTGTGTTGATTAATTATTTTACAGGTTATTCCCTCTTTACAGATCCGGAGCTGACTCTTGAAATTAAAAGAAATACTACTTTTGTTTCTGCTTCAATGAGTGGGATCATAGTTGCCGTGGATTTGGTTTTTATTACCAGGAAAAATAAGATAATCCATGATTTGTACGCAGCCACTAAAGAAAAGGAAATTTTGTTGGAAGAAAAACAAAAACAACTGGATTCTCTATCAGAAAAGGAAAGGGTTGATGTAGACAAGATTCAAAGGTTAATTCAAATGGTTGTTCACAATGATCCTTCATTTTTTTCTTCATTTTCCGAAGTTTATCCGTTTTTTTTTAAAAACATTTTAAATCTGGCTCCCAATCTGTCTGTTTCAGAATTGGAATGTTGTGCCTGGATTAAGTTAGGTTTTTCTACTAAAGAAATAGCGAAATATAAATTTCTTTCCATACGGGCAATAGAAGCCCGAAAATACAGAATAAGAAAGAAGCTGAATTTCAATTCTGAGAAAGAATTGATAGCTTGGATGATTGATTCCGATTCTGCTCAATAGATCCCCAATATTTAACCTCTTTTTTTTTCTTTAATTTCACGTTTCTATTTCGATTAATTGATAGTTTCAATAATTTCTTGAATATTTCAGTATCTCATTTTACGATTATGAGGCAAAAAAATATTTGTCAGCTAAAAACATAATAAAATTAATTTACTTATAATTAGCTATATACGCGGTTTGAGTATTTTTGAGTATATCTTTGTGGGATTTTGCATGTTTTTGTGTGAAGTTTTGCAAATCCACATTTTAAGAGGTTAACCATTCCTTACTTTAAATTTGTTTCAGAAAATATAGCTCAGTGTTTTTAGTGAAAAACATTATTAAACAGAGGCATTATAAGTGAAAAATGCAACTCTATGCAAAGAAACAGAATACAACTTCAGATAACCTAATATTTAGGAGTACAATTATAAAAAATGTATGAAATTATTAATTAAAATTTTATTTAAAAGATGAAAAAAATATTTATTTTTTTAATGGTTATATTAGTAAATATAACCTATGGCCAGGTGGGAATCGGGACGGACACACCTGATCCATCAGCGATGCTGGACATTACTTCAACTAATCAGGGAGTTCTTGTTCCGCGTGTTAATTTAACTTCCACCACCCTGCAGTTGGGTGTAGCACAAAATGCTACAGGCTTGTTGGTGTATAATATAGGAACCGCTATACCTAAGGGTTTGTATTACTGGGATGGTACATCATGGAAAGTTTTTGCATCCCGTATTTCAGACCCTGCAAGTGCAAATCTGGTTTGCCGGAGTGCCGTAGCTGACCCTACTTTTCAGGTTACAGGCGGTGTGGCCATTCAGGCCGGTACCTTGCTGAAAATCCCTTATTCACTGGGCAACGGTGGAGGGTATAATGGCGTAACGCTGGTTTCCACAAGTAATCCCAATGTAACTGCCACCATAGCAAGCGGCAATCTGGAACAAGGCAGTGGTACATTGAATTTCTCACTCAGCGGAACTCCAATTTCAGCCCAACAGGCTCCCACAGGTATTACTTTTAACCTGGCCCCTTTTCTTACAGCCAACCCGGGTATTAGTGGTTGCAGCAGCGTAACTATTGGAGCAGAAGTGTCTGCCGACATTGCACAAACAGCAGTAATGGGCTATTTAGCACTCGGTACTGACCCCACTGGAGCACAGGTATATTCACTGCAAGCTACTACTCCCGATGGCAAGTTTTCATTTAGAATCTCTTTCCCGGGTACAGGATATACTATGGCGGCGGGTTCTCAAGCTCTAAATGTACAGTTAAGAAACAATCAGACTACCAGCATTCCTATAATCTGGAACTATAACACTATTTATTCGGGTGGCACCGTAGCCGGTGCCAATACCTTAACCGTACCTCCGAATGTATGGGGTGGTAACAACAGCGACTCGGGTAGTACTTGGTATAGTGTTACAAACACAGCAAGTATTGCAACTACATATTGGGGTAACATCGGTATTTACGATGGAAGCGGTCCTGAATACAGACGCTATACCTGGATTGGACAAAATGCAGGTGATAAAGTAGCTTACACAGCATACGCAATGGCTGCGTTGTCAGGCACAAGCCCTTATACTCCTGACAGATTGAAGTGCTATATCAAAATAGAGCAGGTAACTGCGCCATAAATTCTTATTAATTAGTTTAAAGAAACAAAATAAATAATATTTTAGATATGAAATATTTCACAGAAGATTAGGTTTCCTGTGACAACCAAATAGTGAAGGTTCATGATCTTTTAATATTAGATTTTTAATTGTTTGATTATTTGATTATTCCATAGGAGATAAGGTTCTCCTGTGGAAGCAAAGGGGAAGATAAAATATGTAGATAGATTTTTTAAATCTATTGTTGTGTGTAATTAGAAAAGAGGGGTCGGATTCGAGCCCTCTTTTGTTTTGGGATATTTACCAGACTATTTGCAGAGTTTTTATTATTGAAGATAGCTGAAACCGGAAGAAGGTTAGCTTTTCTGTCTTTAAATTTGTTTATGAAACTATCATGGCATGATAGTTGAGTGTTTTTTTAACGAAAAACACTATTAAACGTATGTATTACAGGCTAAAAATACAATTATCTACAATAAAACAGGATACAACTTCGACTAATCTACTGTTTTTAGGGCACAATTATAAAAAATGTATGAAATTATTAATTAAACTTTATTTAAAGAATGAAAAGGACATTTATTTTTCTAATGGTTATATTAATAAATATAACCTATGGCCAGGTGGGTATAGGAACGGACACACCTGACCCATCAGCAATGCTGGACATTACTTCTACTAATCAGGGAGTTCTTGTTCCACGTGTTAATTTGACTTCCACCACCCTGCAATTGGGTGTCGCACAAAACGCTACAGGTCTGTTGGTGTATAATACAGGAACAGCTATACCTAAGGGTTTGTATTACTGGGACGGTACATCATGGAAAGTTTTTGCATCCCGCATTTCAGACCCTGCAAGTGCAAATCTGGTTTGCCTGAGCGCAGTAGCCGACCCCACTTTTCAGGTTGTGGGCGGTGTGGTTATTAGAGCTGGCACTCTGTTGAAAATCCCTTATTCACTGGGCAACGGCGGA
>JAVBRH010000286.1:0-5265 GCA_031548225.1 Apibacter sp. | reverse complement strand
AACTTTTGCTATTTTTAAAAAAATCTTTATTTTTATTTTACCTCCTCAATTTCCCCAAGTTTCAATTTTTGTAAAAAAAACGACTGTAATGGACTATAAAACCTTACCAATACAAACCAGCCTTTTCCGGTAACGGTTTGGATCCAGTTACCTTCTTTAGCATTCGCAGGTTTTTTAGGCCCAAAATATACCACAGTAGAACCATCAGTTTCGGCAACAGCGGCAGGTGTCGGATAATTTTGGCTTCCTGCTCTCGGATATAATTGAGGGGTCTCAAGCATAGAACGGGTTTGATTGTCATACACCGTAAGCGACCAGAATTTAGCAGCCGGAATACCTTTAGGTAAAACCACTTTATAGGTCTTTGCTCCATCCAGGGCAACTCCCTTCGAATCAAAGAAAGCGCCTAAATATTGTGACCCTATATTAGGCAAACGCATACACATGGCGGGTGTAATTCCGGTAGCTGAATAGAACATAGCAATACGGGCATCCAACTTACGGGCACCATCGTACGGATATTGTTTTACCCCTTCTTTGGTGATTTCTGGCGGAGGAGTGAGAAATTCATATCCACCTGTAAACAATGGGTTTACCCAATATGAGCTATTTCCATAATATTTGAATCCTTCACTAGAACTAGGGTTGAAAGAAATGGTACGACTTGCTGCATTACCTATCGTAACAGCTTCGGTCAATATTTTTTTCATCCGGTCATCGGGATTGAACGTTTTACCTTTCACTATACCAATAGCATACAACTGCCCGGCAACTTCAGGATCAAGTGCTGTAGCAGGCTCGGCTTGCACGGCCTTATCCAACATTTCAAAATACGAATAATCAGCAGGAGGAATAGTATTCATCACACGTCCACTTCCCTCATAAAATTTGGTCTCGGCAGGTTTTTGCAATTGTCCTAACTTACTTTTGCCGTCAAGGAACGAAGCAATACTCGTACCATAACCGCCCGCCGCATATGGATAAATCTTCAATGATGATTTTACTATTTTATCAATTTCGGCTATCGGTTGTTCATCAATAAATGCACGTCCCAATACAGACACACGATTAGTACGCGAATAACGGATAAAATAGCCTTCTTCGGGCAATTGTCCTTTGTAACCTTCAGGTACAATCAGATACTTTCCACCCATGCCACGATCAGGGCCTGGAACACCAAAATCAGTAATCCAATGCCACCACATATCATCAAAAACGCCTAAAGTGTTCGGCGGTGTTTCTATGACCATAGGACCATTGCTCAAATCAATGTAAGACCAGAAATAATAAGTGTCTGCATTAGCCGTAAGAAATAACGACTTACTGTCCATTAATTTAGAAAAAACAATCACTTCGTTGTCCTTAATTCCTTGTTCCAGGAAACCATTACGTATGGCATATTGAGATACGGCAGCATACCCGTTGATAAAAGCATCTACCCCATGAATATAATCCAATTCATCCCAGATAGCTTCAGAAGTTTTTGACGAAGGCATTCCATCTTTAAACTCCAATACTCCCAATCGGGTTTTTTCTGATTTATCCGGAGTAGAAATTGATTTTCTGATTTCCTGTGAAACTTGTGCCTGGAGTATTATTCCGCTTAAAAATACTGCAGAACATATCATTATTCTTTTTGCTGTTTTCATATAATTTTAATTTATTAATAAACAATGTAATAGATACTTAGTTAACTTTTTTATGTAAATTCATAATCAAAAAACCGGTTGTTATCAGACTTTGCTGATTGTCTACATGATGAGGGAATATGATAGGTTTAAATAGATGAAATAATTCTTTTAAAATCATATTTAAGTTTTTAGTTTTAATAATTTTATATGACACAAATATCCATATAGCTACTTTGTTGAAAGTAATTATACTCTGAAGATATATAGCAAGTTATATGCCAAATTTTATCTGTTTATAAATAATATTAATTCATTAGGACAAAACCCAATGAAATTATTTAGAAAAATAAAAAGCCTGAAAATTCAGGCTTTTATAGTTATTGGATAATAAATTTATATCTTAAAACAAGTTGGTTCGGATAATATTCTGGGAACGTTCCGGGCCTACGGAAACCAGATACACTTCTATTCCCAAATAGTCTTCTATAAAATGTAGATAATCCTGAGCGGTTTTCGGTAATTCATCAAAAGACTTGATCTTTGAAATATCTTCACTCCAACCGTCCAGTTCCTTGTAGACAGCTGTATAATTTGCCAACTCGTCTGTAGTGGCCGGAAATGCATCGATTAGCTTTCCCTGTGGAGTTTCGTAAGCGGTACATACTTTTATTTTCTCAAATCCGCTCAATACATCCAGTTTGGTTATTACTAAATGAGTAATCCCATTAATCATACAGGAATAACGGAGAGCAACTAAATCCAACCATCCGCAACGGCGCGGACGTCCGGTGGAAGCTCCAAATTCATGCCCTACCTTTCTAATCTGTTCTCCGGTTTCATCCTCCAATTCCGTAGGAAAAGGCCCGTTTCCTACACGGGTACAATAGGCTTTGGAAACCCCGATCAGATTTTGCAGACTGGTAGGCGGCACTCCCGCTCCTATGGAAACTCCTCCGGTTGTCGGAGAAGAAGATGTAACAAAAGGATAGGTTCCGAAATCCACATCCAGCATCAGAGCCTGAGCTCCTTCGAATAAAATAGTACTGTCCTGCTGAATGGCATAGTTCAATTCAAACTCACTTTCAATAATCCGGTCTTTCAGCCTTTGTCCAAACTCTAAATACTTTTGAAAAATATCTTCACACTTCATAGGTTCTTTATTGAATAATTTTTCAAACAGTGCATTTTTCACCAATAAATTTTCCTTGATTTTCGCTTCCAGAATTTCCGGATTTAAAAGGTCTATGGCCCTGATTCCTACCCGTGCTACTTTATCTTCATAGCAGGGGCCGATTCCTCTTTTAGTGGTTCCAATCTGATCTTTTCCTGCAAATTCTTCCCGGTAGGTATCAAGCAAAATATGATACGGCATAATGATATGTGCCCGGCTGCTGATATAAACATGATCGGTGGTTAAGCCTCTTTTTTCTATTTGTTCAATTTCATTGAAAAAGGCTTCGGGATTTACTACCACTCCGTTCCCTATAATACATTTTCCTTTGCATTGAAGTACTCCGGAAGGCAGAAGATGCAATACGAATTTATCTTCTCCCACATACACGGTATGCCCGGCATTGTTCCCGCCCTGAAAACGGACTACGTAATCCGATTTTTCTGCTAAAACATCCGTAATTTTTCCTTTTCCTTCGTCGCCCCATTGCAGGCCGACCACAACATACGTTGACATATTTTGTTTGTTTTTAATTTATTTTTTTCACAGATTTCCTCTTTACAAAAGTAAGAGAATTCGGCGTTTATAATAATTGTCAAGTGTTTTTTTATCAACAATATAAAAATTTTGAATGTTAAAAACTTTACTTTTTTATTCCATGAATAGGTAGTAACTTTGTTGATTATACTAAAATGTCTTCAAATCGGTTATTTTGAACGTCCACTCCGGGGTAAACACTTTTTCTTCTTTTTCATCGACTTCATACCAGGAAGAAATTTCAGGATTTCGCAGATTTTTTACTATATGAACGCTCTGGGCCGGCATATAACTTTGTGCCAGTAAATAAATCTTCTTTTTACTTTTAGGATTTACTGCCACATCCATCACAATCATCGCATGTCCGGGTGAGCCACCCTTTATCAAAACATCTCCGATTTCTAAATCCTTATAGGGTTTGGTTTTCATTTCCTGTGAAAGAGACAGGGTTCCGGCATAATTGTACACAAAAAAGATATACTTTTTAAAATTATCATAGGAATAATCGGGTTGCCCTCTTTTAATCCAACTTGCATTATTTCCGTTTATCTGTATGCGGTATCCTTCCGCCCACTTGGTATAATCGGCACTGAATTTACTGGTGAAATTGAAATGAATATCGGAAAACCGTTTCTGCTTAAACAAATATTCCGATCTGAGCCGCATTACAGCATCGGCACATTGCTGTAAGTCTTTATCGCCTACATCTATATCCAACACAGCGGAATGCACTTCTTTATTTTTAATTTTTCCGTTGTAATAAATTACCCGGGCGGTATCTGGTTTTAACGGAAAAGTACGCAAATAAGTCGCATAAGAATTTTCCGGATAGTTTTCTCTTTTATATCCGTCAGGAAGAAGAAACCGTGTCTCTATTGTTTTTCCCTGAACATGGATTAAACCCTTATTATTATTTTCTGAAACTGCCTGATTAATGGTACTTTCAACCTTAGATTGTACTTTTTCACAGGAAATGAATAAAGTGCTCCCTATGAGCACAAAAACTATGATTATAAAGAGTTTATTCATTTTTTAAAGTTACTTTATTTTGCTTTTCTTCTTCCAAAATGACAAGGAGAAATCCTTCACTCCGCTTCGCTATTTTTAGGATGACAAACTAAACATAATCCTGTCTTTCCGACGATAGGAGGAATCTCTCTAAAAGCTTTTCCTTATATCTTATATCTTACAGCTTATAACTTATTAAAAATCATAAATCGTAATTCTATCTTTATTTCTCCGGAATATTCTTTAAAACCTCTTGCAAATAGTTCCAGAATTTTTGTACGGAGGAAATACTTACTTTTTCCTTGGGCGAATGGGCTCCTTTTATGGTTGGTCCGAAAGAGATCATTTCCATTCCGGGATACTTCTCTCCTATAATACCACATTCCAATCCGGCATGACAAGCCATTACCAAGGGTTTCTTTCCTGTCTGCTGTTCATAAATCCGTTCCGATATCCGTAAAATCTCTGCATTGGGATCCGGTTTCCATCCCGGATAAGATCCGGTAAACTCTACTTTCATATCGGCCAGTTCAAAGGCTGCTTTGAGTGAATCAGCCACCCAGAATTTACTGCTTTCTACTGAAGAACGGGTTAAACAAAGAATTTCAGCATTTCCTTCCTTTACTTCCACCCGGGCAATATTGTTGGATGCTTCCACCAGTCCTTCCACATCCGGACTCATCCGGAAAACTCCATTATGAGCCGCTTGTATTGCAGAAATTAATTTTTTTCCTTCCGTAAAGTCCAATGCTTTTTTAACTCTGTCTATCCCCATTATCTCTATCTGTAAGTTTTCCTCAATAGAAAGAAATTCTTCCTGTATCTCTTTTTTTATCTGTTGAAACCGGTTTTCCAACTCTTTTTGTTTTTCCTTCGGAACAGAAAAAGTTACTTCCGCCTCCCTCGGAATGGCATTTC
>JAVBRH010000110.1:0-4093 GCA_031548225.1 Apibacter sp. | reverse complement strand
TACCCATTTTTCTCAATTTAAAGAATAAAAATATTCTTATTGTCGGCGGCGGAGAGGTAGCTCTTCGCAAAGCCGACTTACTTCTGGCCTCAGGCGCCCGTATCTCTATAGTAGCAAGGGAACTTTGCAAGCCTTTATCCATCCTGAATGAAGAAAAAAAAATAACCTGGGTCTCCAGGCATTTCATTCACGAACATTTGAATAATGTCTGGTTAGTTATTGCTGCCACTGATGATTCTAAACTCAACGAAGAAATCTATTATCTGGCGGAAGAAAAAAAGCTATGGGTAAACGTGGTAGATAATCCTGAATTTTGTTCTTTTATTTTTCCTTCGATTGTTGACCGGTCTCCTATTATTGCCGCTATTTCTTCAGGAGGTAAAGCTCCGGTACTGATTAAACAAATCCGGGAAAAACTGGAAGCCCTGTTACCTCAAAACTTAGGCAAGGCGGCTACTCTTGCAGGACAATGGAGAGGAAAGGTAAAAAAGAAAGTCTTATCTGCAACCGGACGAAGATTATTTTGGGAAAAACTTTTCCGAAGTCCTTTTCTTTCCCTGGCGGAATATGATCTGAAAAAAGCGGAACATTACCTGAAAAGAAGTTTACAGGATTACAATCATTCCCAAGGGAAGGTTACATTGGTGGGAGCAGGTCCCGGAGATGCCGGACTACTGACTTTAAACGCTTTGCAGGCCCTTCAGGAGGCGGATGTCATTTTATACGACAATCTGGTAAGTAAAAAGATACTTGATATTTCCCGCCGGGATGCGGAAAAAATATTTGTCGGCAAGAAGGCCGGTAATCATTTTGCAGTGCAGGATAAAATAAACGAGTTGCTGGTCTTTCATGCCCAACAGGGAAAACAGGTGGTGCGTCTGAAAGGAGGAGATCCTTTTATTTTCGGAAGAGGAGGTGAAGAGCTGGAAGTTATTAAAAAACATAACCTTCTTTTTCAGGTGATTCCGGGCATCACCGCAGCTACAGGAGCAGCCGCTTATTCTCATATTCCCCTTACCCACAGGGAATATTCCAATGGTGTAACCTTTATTACCGGACACAGTCATAAAGATGAAAACGATAATTCTCAATGGGAATCCATTGCCCGTTTAAATCATACGGTGGTTATCTATATGGGAACAATGAAGGCCAAAGAAATTCAGGAAAGCCTTATCAAATACAAAAAAAATCCTGATACTCCGGTTGCTATCATTAGTAAAGCTACCTGCCCGGAACAAAAAGTGCTTCGGGGAAATCTGGAGGATCTTACGGACTTAGCCGAAAATGCGGAAATGCCTGCTTTATTGATTATTGGAGAAGTTACTTCTTTTCATGAGTTTTTTAATTCTCAAAAGGAAGCATATGCGGAGTCTTTTGCCCAGTCCTTTCATTAGGGATAAATTACCAGTCTATCCCCTTTTACTTTGATACAAAAGAAAAAATCAAAGCTACGCCAACCTTTCCTGATAATTAGGAAAGGCTGTCGTACCATTACAAGAACAAAAACCACTTAATAAGAAGGTCGGTCGTAGTAGTGCAACAGTAAAATTACCTTGTAGGATCTTCTGCTGCACCCATGCGAGGGTAAAACTACTCACTAAGAAGGTATGCTGTGGCCATGCAAAGATAAAATTACCTTGTAGGATCCTCTGCTGCACCCATGCGAGGGTAAAACTACTCACTAAGAAGGTATGCCGTAGCTGTGTAAAGGTAAAATTACCTTGTAAGAACCTCTGCTGTACCCATACGAGGGCAAAACTACTCACTAAGAAGATATGCCGTAACCATACAAGGGTAATAAATCCTCTCTACCCTCCAAAAGAGGGCTTCCCTTACATCTTACCCCTTATACCTTACTTCTTTTTTAACTTCTAACTTTAAATGGATTTTATCGTAGATTTGCGCTTAAATAATGAGGAAATATGATTGTTTTACCTAATTTCTACTTTGCTCCTGTTTCTTATTTTTCGGTGTGGTTACAATCGGAAGATATTTATCTGGAACAATGGGAAAATTTTCCTAAACAGACTTACCGGAACCGTTGTGTTATTCAGGGAGCAAATGGAAGACTGCCTTTAATTATTCCTATTGAGCATTCGGGAGCAAGGACGTTTAAAGATATTAAAATCTCTTATGCTTCCCAATGGCAGAAGTTACACTGGAAATCCATACAGTCTTCTTATCAGAGTTCTCCTTATTTTGAGTAGTACGAGTATAGTCTATTTCCTGTTTTTGAAAAAAAGGAAACTTTTTTGTTCGATTTAAATTTAAAAACTTTAAATTGGATAAATGAAAAACTGAAACTGGACTTAACCTGGCAATTAACGGAAGAGTATGTAAAAATGCCTGAGGGAACCGATGCCCGGGATTATTTCAGTGCAAAAAAGGCAAGTCCGTATCAGGGACAAAATTATATTCAGGTATTTTCGGATCGCTTTGAATTTATGAACGATCTTTCGATATTGGACCTGATTTTCAATGTTGGTACGAAATCTGCTGTGTATTTAAACGAAATTAATGTTTAACACTTATTTTAAATAAAGAACATATATGAAAAAAACTTTTCTAAGCCTGGCTCTAGCGTGTGCTTTTGCCACTTCAAGCGTGTTCGCACAGACTGTCGGGCAAGCTGTGGATTCCACTGCATTAAAAAGCTGGTACCACCAAAGTTATGAAAAAACAAGAGTGTTCGGTGTAGGAACCAATGACGCTCTGGCATTTTTAAAATCCAAAGGACTGAAACCTTCCACTATTGTGGTTGGAGTGATTGACAGTGGAATACAGATTGATCATCCTGATTTGAAAGCCAATATCTGGGTAAATCCGAAAGAGATAGCGGGTAATAACAAGGATGATGATAAAAACGGATATGTTGACGATATTAACGGATGGGATTTTATCGGGGGGAAAGATGGTAAGGATGTAGATCACGATACCATGGAGGCCACCCGGTTGGTGGTTAAATATGAAAGTTTATTTGACACTCCGGATCAAAAGGTTAATGAGGCGAACAGGGACAAATATCCGGAAGAATTTAAGGAATATCAAAGAGCAAAATTTGTTTACGATAAAGAATTAGGGGAAGCAAAATTGGGTCTGGCACAAATTGAAGAGCAAAGAGGTGAGATTGATCAAATAACTCAAATTCTAAAGCAGGTTTTGGGAAATAAACCGCTGACTCCTGAAAATGTAGGTGCAGCCACTTTTCCTCAAATTCAAATGAAACAGGCTTTTTTACAAATGGCAAGAAGTCCTGAGTTGCAAGGAAAAAATGCAGATCAGATTAGTGAAATGATGCGAAAACAATTCAGAGAGGCCGGTGATTACTACGGAGATAAAGTACAGTTTATGTTCAATAAGAAATACGATCCCCGCTATATTGTAGGAGATAATTATTCCGATGTCAAAGAAAAAAATTACGGAAACAATGGGGTGGAAGGACCGGATGCTTTGCACGGAACCCATGTTGCCGGTATTATTGCAGCTGTACGTGGGAACAATATAGGAATGGACGGAATTGCCGGAGATGTGGCTAAAATCATGGTAGTTCGGGCTGTACCGGATGGAGATGAGAGGGACAAAGATATAGCCAATGCTATTTTCTATGCGGTTGATAATGGAGCTAAAGTAATCAATATGAGTTTTGGTAAGGCTTTCTCTCCTAATAAAGACAGAGTATGGGAAGCAATGAAATATGCCGAGAAAAAAGGAGTTCTGATGGTGCATGCCGCAGGAAATGATAATATAGATGTAGATTCGGAATTTAATTATCCGACAAATTTTAAAGACGGAGAAAAGGAATCTTTTGTAAATAACTGGATTACCGTGGGAGCCAGCACCCGGTATAATGATAAGCTTAAGGCTTCTTTCTCAAACTATGGAAAAGAAAAGGTAGATATTTTTGCTCCGGGACTGGAAATTTATTCAACTATCAACGGAAGTAAATATAAATTTTTACAGGGAACGAGTATGGCCTCTCCTGTAGTTGCCGGTTGTGCTGCTCTGCTTTGGGCTTATTTTCCTGATTTGACTGTTGTACAGGTGAAAGATATTCTGTTAAAGACAGCCAATAAATCCACTCTTGCTGTTACTG
>JAVBRH010000087.1:0-5997 GCA_031548225.1 Apibacter sp. | reverse complement strand
AAAATCTTTTAGGGATTCTTCACAAGGGGGGAGGAATTGTACCTTTTTTGATTTCTTTTCTTTTATTGGTACTGGTATTCTCTATTGTACGGTTTTTTATTATCGGAAAAGCAGAAGGAACAGGAAGCCTGACTAAATTTGTGAATAACATCAGAAACCTGTTAGATAAAAATAACATTGACGAAGCCCTTGCTCTTTGTGACAAGCAGAAAGGTTCCATAGGGAATGTGGTAAAAGAAGGGCTGGTATCCTATAAGATATTGGCAAACGATACCACCTTGGACAAAGAACAAAAATTAGCGGCACTAAGTAAAACCCTGGAGGAAGCTACCACATTGGAAATGCCTATATTGGAAAAAAACATGACCATTCTGGCAACCATTGCTTCCATTGGTACTTTAGTGGCCTTGATGGGAACTGTAATCGGGATGATTAAATCTTTCTTTGCCTTGGGAGAAGGGGGAGGCTCGCCGGATGCGGCAGCTCTTTCAGTAGGTATCTCCGAGGCTTTAATCAATACAGCATTAGGTATTGGTACATCCGCTCTGGCTATTGTCGCTTACAACTATTTTACCTCTAAAATAGACACTTTAACATTTAAAATTGACGAAGTAGGGTTAAGCATTCAGCAATCTTTTGCCGCACACTATTAAAATATCAAATTGGAATGGTTTTTCTTTAAAGGTTTAAAGAAAAATGATCCCAAAAGGAGTTTAATTATTTAAAAAATATAATGGCAAGAGTTAAACCAAAAAGACAGGGAATTCACATAGATATGACGCCAATGAGTGATTTGGCGTGGCTGTTGCTGACATTCTTTATCCTGACTACCCAGTTCAAACCTAAAGAAGGAGTAACCATTGATACTCCGTCCTCTATATCCCAGATAAAACTGAGAGATCACGGAATGATGAAGATCTCTGTAACCCATGACGGATTGTATTATTTTTCCATGGATGAGGAAGAGTATAAGATTCCGCTATTGGAAGCGATGGGAGAGAAATATAATATCCAATTTACCGAAGCTGAAAAAAACGAATTTAAGAATTTAACAGACTTCGGAGTTCCGATCCAGCAGCTTAAACAATATTTGGATATGCCGGAAGAGGAAAGGGCAGGGGTACAAATTCCGGGTATTCCGGGAGACAGTACCAATGCTCAGATTACCGACTGGGTTTTTGAGGCGAGAAGACTGGCAAAAGAAAAAGAAGACACGCTGATTTTAGGAATAAGAGCAGATGTGAAAACCCAGTACCCGAGATTCAAAAATCTTTTGGGGAGATTACAGGATAGGACTATGAATAAGTTTCAGCTGATTACGGATGCCGAAATACTAAGTGCCAAATAATTCAGCGGTTTATTAATGAAAAATAGAACAACAGATATATGTCAGCAGGTGTAGATACAGGCGATAAAAACAAAAAAGGCAAAGATAAAGTACGGGCCAAGAAAATGGACCTCAGGGTAGATATGGCTCCGATGTGCGATCTGGGTTTTCTGCTTATTACTTTTTTTATGTTTACGACCACTTTCAGTAAACCCAATATCATGCACCTGGCGATGCCTCCGAAGGTGGACATTCCCCAGGAAGATATTCCGGAGATCAAAACCCGGAACTCCTTTACCCTTATTTTAGGTAAAGATGATAAAGTGTACTGGCATCAGCAGGCAGCAGGAGATTTGACTGTTTCCACCCTGCACCAGACCAATTATTCCAAAGACGGGATACGGAAAGAAATTCTGCAGGCACAGAAGGAAGGCGACCAAAATCTATTTACAGTTATTATCAAACCTACGGATTCTTCCAATTATAAGAATTTGGTGGATGTGCTGGATGAGATGGAAATAACCAATACGGGAAGGTATGGAATACAGGAACTCACTTCCAATGAAAAGGAAGTATATAGTGAAATAAACAAATAATAAACACAAAGGAAAAGCAGAAATGGCAAATGATAATGAAAGAAAGTCTTTAGACGATATTGTTTTTGAACATAAAAACAAAAGTTATGGAGCCTATAGATTGAGAAAGTCGGAAAAAGGCTATCTCCTGAGAGCATTTCTTATCGGGACAGCTATTTTCACAGTCTTTATTGCCTCATTATTTGTATATAACCGGTATATAGTAAAACCCAAACCGGTGAAAAAAACGGTAGAAGCTGTTTTAAGAAAACTGGATAAACCGGAAGAAGAGAAAAAGGAGGAAAAGAAAAAGGAAAAGGTTTATGAAATGAAAAAGACCGCTCCTCAGGTTAGGCAGGATAATGTCGCAAGTATCAAAATGATTGGGCCAAGAGTAAAGAAAGATCCCCCAAGAGAGACAACTATTCCTGATCGAAGAGACATAGGGGATAAAAATCCAGGTATACTTGATAAAGACGGAAATACCGATGATGCAGGAAATCCCAAACCTGAGCAAAAAGGTAAGGATGAACCAATAAAACCTAAACCCCCTGAGCCTTCTGTATATTTGCCTGAAAATTTAACAGAACAGGCTATTTTTAAGGGAAGAGGAGGGATTAATACTTTTTTTGAAACTAATTTGAAATATCCTCCGAAAGCAGAAGATAATAGAACGGAAGGAACTGTAACTGTAAAGTTTGTGGTAAGAGAGGATGGAAGCGTTACGGATGTAAGGGTAACCGGAAGGAAAAAAAATGGAGCAAGAGTTGCTAAGCTGGGAGACGGTTTGGAAGAAGAAGCTGTTAGAGTGGTTGGGAAAATGAGTAAATTATGGACTCCCGGTAAAATTAATGGCAAACCAGTTCCTTCTTTCTTTTCTATTCCTATATCTTTTAAATTACCAGCTGAATAAAGATTGCAAAACGAAAAAAATACAAACTATCTTCAAAAACCGGAGATAGTTTTTTTATTTTGTGAATGTCTCATTAAAACAGTCTACGGGCTTTATTTAGATAAATTCTAAAAAAATAAAACATGATATTTGTCATGTTAATAAAAGGCATCGTTTTATAAATTTGTTAGCAAAATAAAACATTAAAATATTATGACAAGATTTTACTCTTCCTCTATAGGAAGGAAGTTTATGATGGCTTTGACCGGATTTTTCCTCATGATTTTTTTACTGGTTCACTTAGGGGTCAATATGACCTTATTTGCCGGTAATACGGATTGTGCGGGAAATGTATTATCCAAAGAAGAAGTATTATTTAACCAGGCTTCACATTTTATGGCGACCAACCCGTTAATTCAGGTTTCGCAATATATACTTGCCTTTGGTTTTATTTACCACATCTTTTTAGGAATCACATTAACACTTAAAAACCAAAGAGCCAGAGGTAGCCAGGGTTATGCAGTAGCCCAGCTTTCCGCTAACACTCCTTTTAATTCCCGGACTATGATCTATTCAGGGATTTTGATTTTGGCTTTTCTGGTACTGCACCTGATAAATTACTTTGTTCCTATTAAAACCGGAACAGCAGAAAGTTTGGCGATGGGAGATTATGAATTGGTTACCAGTTTGTTTAAACATCCTGTTTATACTTTGGTTTATGTAGTAGCCTTTATACTTTTAGGGTTGCACCTGAGCCACGGTTTTGCATCGGCTTTCCAGTCCGCAGGAATGAACCACCGGATTTATACTCCCGTTGTTAAGACAATAGGAAAATTATATTTTATAGTAATCGCAATTGGATTTGCCGCAATTGCAATTTATTTTTACTTAAAAGGCAATGGTATAGTTTAATAATCTTTTAATTATCTTAAAATACTATTATGAGTATAAAATTAGATTCAAGAATTCCGGAAGGAGATATCCATGAAAAATGGAAAAATCATAAAGATCACATGCGTCTGGTTGCTCCCAATAACCGGGGAAAAATAGACATAATCATAGTTGGAACAGGATTGGCCGGAGGTGCAGCTGCTGCTTCCCTGGCAGAGATGGGATATAAAGTAAAGGCATTCTGTTACCAGGACTCTCCAAGACGTGCGCACTCTATTGCAGCACAGGGAGGTATCAATGCTGCTAAGAATTATCAAAACGACGGTGACAGTATTTACCGGTTGTTCTATGACACTATAAAAGGAGGAGATTACCGGGCAAGAGAAGCGAACGTACACCGTTTAGCTGAAGTTTCCGGAAATATCATTGACCAGTGTGTGGCTCAGGGAGTTCCTTTTGCAAGGGAATACGGAGGCTTGTTAGATAACCGTTCTTTCGGGGGAACCCAGGTACAGAGAACTTTTTATGCTGCAGGTCAGACCGGACAGCAATTATTGTTAGGAGCTTACTCAGCCATGAACCGTCAGATAGGTAAAGGACGACTGCAAATGTACAATCGTCATGAAATGCTGGAACTGGTAATAGTGGACGGAAAAGCCCGGGGTATTATAGCCCGGAACTTAATTACGGGAGAAATAGAAAGACACTCTGCTCATGCAGTAGTGATCGCTTCCGGAGGATACGGAAATGTATTTTTCCTGTCAACCAATGCAATGGGTTCCAATGCTACCGCAGCATGGAAAATTCATCAAAAAGGAGCGGCTTTTGCCAATCCGTGTTTTACTCAAATTCACCCTACCTGTATTCCTGTTCACGGAACTCAGCAGTCTAAACTGACTTTGATGTCCGAGTCCCTTCGGAATGACGGACGTATCTGGGTGCCGAAGAAAAAAGAAGATTCAGAAGCAGTACGGGCAGGAAAATTAAAACCGACCGAAATTAAAGAAGAAGACCGGGATTATTACCTGGAAAGAAGATATCCGGCTTTTGGTAACCTTGTTCCTCGTGACGTGGCTTCCAGAGCGGCTAAAGAAAGATGTGACGCAGGATACGGAATTGAAAACAACGATACCCAGGAAGGAGTTTATCTGGATTTCTCCGCTTCTTTCGTTAAATACGGAAAAGAAAAAGCAAACGAATTAGGACTTCACAATCCTTCACAGGAAGAAATCATCAAGTTAGGTAAAAAAGTAGTGGAGGTGAAATACGGTAACTTGTTTACCATGTATGAAAAGATTACAGGAGATAACCCATATGAAACTCCGATGAAGATTTATCCGGCGGTTCACTATACCATGGGAGGTGTTTGGGTTGATTACAACCTGATGAGTTCCATTCCGGGATGTTTTGTGACAGGGGAAGCCAATTTCTCAGATCACGGAGCCAACCGTTTGGGAGCATCTGCTTTAATGCAGGGGCTGGCGGACGGATATTTCGTTCTTCCTTACACAATTGCTGATTATTTAGCTGATGATATCCGAACAGGAGAAATTTCTACCACTCTGGCTGAATTTGATGAAGCCGAAAAAAATGTAAGAGAAAGAATAAACCATTTCCTTACCAATAAAGGAACTAAAACTGTGGATTACTTCCATAAGAAATTAGGTCAGATCATGTGGAATAAAGTAGGAATGGCCCGTGATGAAAAAGGATTGAAAGAAGCTATCGCAGAAATAGATGAAATCAGAAAAGAATTCTGGAAAGAGGTAAAAGTTCCGGGAAGCAATGAAACGCTTAATCCTGAGCTGGAAAAAGCAGGAAGAGTTGCCGATTTCCTTGAACTGGGGCAATTGATGGCTATGGATGCTTTAAACAGAAATGAATCCTGCGGAGGACACTTCAGAACTGAATATCAGACAGAAGACGGAGAAACTTTACGTGATGATCAGAATTATTCCTATGTTGCTGCCTGGGAATACAAAGGAGACGATATTAACCAGGAAGTTCTTCACAAAGAACACTTGAATTACGAGTATATTAAAATAGCAGCAAGAAATTATAAATAACCTGTAAAAACTAAAAGAAAAATGGCAGGAAAATTATTAAACCTGACTTTAAAAGTTTGGAGACAAGCAAGTCATAGAGAAAAAGGAAAATTTGAAGAATATAAATTACAAGGAGTTTCTACAGAAAGTTCATTTCTGGAAATGCTGGATATGCTGAATGAACAACTGGTTCAACAAGATAAAGAACCGGTGGCATTTGACCACGACTGCCGTGAAGGTATCTGTGGAATGTGTTCTCTGTATATT
>JAVBRH010000054.1:0-15623 GCA_031548225.1 Apibacter sp. | reverse complement strand
TCTGGACGAAATAGAAAAAGCACACCCGGATGTATTCAATATTTTGTTGCAGGTTCTGGACGACGGACGTCTGACAGATAACAAGGGGCGTACGGTAAACTTTAAAAACAGCATTATTGTAATGACTTCCAACCTGGGCTCTCACCTAATTCAGGAAAATTTTGAGAAACTGAGCAGCAAAAACTATAAAGAGATTCTGGAATTAACCAAAGAACAGGTAATGGACTTATTGAGAAAAACCCTGCGCCCGGAATTTCTTAACCGAATAGATGAAACTATTGTATTCAAACCGTTGAATAAAAATGAAATTCGAAGCATTATCGACATTCAGCTTGATTCTTTAAATAAAATACTGGTAAAGAAAGGAATTCATATGGATATGACAGATGAAGCCAAAGATTATGTAATGGGTAAAGGATATGACCCTTCTTTTGGAGCGAGACCTTTGAAAAGACTGATTCAGCATGAAATTTTGAATCAGCTTTCTAAAGAAATCTTAGGAGGAAAAATTCATGATAATGACCATATCATTGCTGATTATTTTCCAGAAACCGGATTGGTTTTCCGTAAAGAGACAGACAACACCCAGAAATAATTTCTGAAAAAGTGTATTTATTCACATATTCTGAAAAAGGAAACAAGAACAGAAAATAGTCACACCACATAAATTTCATTAAAAACTCCTCTGTATTTCCAATATAGGGGAGTTTTAATATAGGTTTTTACTGAGTATTGGATGAAACATGCCTTATGCCGGAAACTATTTATTTTTTTATGTTTGTTTTTTCCTCTGTTATAGTTTCTTAAGTATGGATTATAATTAAAAAGTTTCATGAAAAAGACTATCTTTGTAACAAAATAAGTAATCATAACACTTATTACTTAATAAAAGATGTAAATCCATCTAGAGGAAATGAAAGTTTATATTGGTATTATTACCTTTTTGGTTACAGAAGTTGTTTTAGCACAAAAAGTATGGTCTTTCAATGATTGCTTGTCCTATGCACGTGAAAATAACTTGCAGGTTATTGCTTCCAAGCTGGAGGAGCAGATACAGGAAAGCAATTATCAAATAGCAAAAAAACAAAAACTTCCTGATGTTACCGGAACTGTTGATAATGTTTTTACTTTTGGTCCTGTATCTACACAAAGAATAGAACTGGATCCTAGTGCAGCATTTGATAATCTTAACATTCAGAATTTTTATAAATACACAGAAGGATATCAAAATAACCTGGCACTTCAGTCTTCCATGATTTTATATAATAATGGAAATTTAAAAAGAACGGAAGAAAAAAACAGTCTGCTACTTCAACAATACCAGTTTACAACAGAAAAGATAAAAAATGACATTTCTCTGCAACTGGTGGGAAATTATTTAACGGTTTTGTTGAACAAGGAGCTTACGATTGTTGATAAGAACTCGATGGATACTAATCAGCAGCAGACGGATAGAAACCAAAAGTTATATGATGCAGGGAGTATTCCCCTGAGTACCCTGTATGAATCCAAAGCCAACCTGGCAAATGCCAAGCAGGTATTTGAAACTGCAAAAATAGAGATAGATCGGTCGCTGATGATATTAGCCATGCTGTTGCAAAAAGATTACAAGGATTTTGAAATAGAGAACGTAAAAATTTCCGATAATGTGGAAATTCCACTGATTAATGTTGATGATGTGATCGAATATGCCTATACACATCAGCCCGTAATAAAATCCGCTGAATTTGGAGTAGAGGCAGCCAAAAAAGATATAGATATAGCTAAAACCGCTTTTTATCCTACTATTACCGGAGGGTATAAAGCCAGTACGTATTATCAGGACTATTTTGACCGGGCCAATAAATCTCTGGACGACCAATGGTATGATAATCATTCTCAAATGCTGACTTTAGGAGTAAATATACCTATTTTTAATAAAGGGATTAGCAAAATAAGAGTGGAACAATCCAAAATTCAACAGATGATTCAGGAAAATCAGCTGGATCAACAAAAATTACAGTTGAAACAAACCATACAGGCCGCCTATTTTGATGTGGTTTCTTCTTATAACACCTTTCTGTCATCTAAAGAATTAGTGTCTTCCACTCAGTTATCGTATGACTTTTCGCAAAAAAGCTTTTCTGCCGGTAAAATCAATGTATATGATCTGAACATTGCCAGAAATAACTACTTCAATGCCCAGTCCCAGATGCTTCAGGCTAAATATTCCTTTTTATTTAAACTGAAGATATTGGATTTTTATACCGGAAGGCCTTTACAAATCACTTCAGATGAGCTTATAAACTATAATTATGATGATTTTAATAATAAGGAAATAAATACAATTCCGGAAGAAAATCCTCAGGAGCAGACTAAAAGCGTAACTGCTCCGGTACAAGAAGAAAAAACAAAAACGATTTCCGATAACAATCAGCAATCCGGACAAGAGGAAGTAATAAAACAAACAGATATTTCCGTTCCGGTTAAAGAAAAAGAAGAAACTCCGGCAAAAACTCCGTCAGATAATAAACCTGAAAATAATAATACTGTTTCTCCGAAAGTGGAAACAACCCGGGAAAATACTAACCCTGCACCGCAGGTAGATGAAGAAACAGCCAAGAGAGAAGCTTTAATAAGAGAAAGAAGAGCCCAATTGAGTCAGGGTAGTTCGGATGTTAATTATAAAGATAGTACGGAAAGAGAAAGATTGATTAAGGAAAGGAGAGAACAATTAGGGAAAGGTGCAAAATAATGATTTGCAAAAACGGCATTAGCTGATAGCTATTAGCTAATAGCTTTTAGAGAAGGGAGAAGCTCTCCTTCGGAGGGTTTAAGGGGATTTATTACTCAGTCATTCGATTGAGCGTATAGTTTCTGTATATATTTTCCGATAATATCAAATTCCAGATTCACGGAATCTCCGGGCTTTAAAAATTTAAAATTCGTATTTTCCCAGGTATAGGGGATTATAGCTACAGAAAACTCCTTGTTCTTACTGTTTACTACTGTCAGGCTAACCCCGTTTACACAAATAGAACCTTTTTCCACGGTAACATGATTTCCCTCATAAGTAAAGGTAAGTAAAAAACTTCCATCCAGATCTTCAATGGATTTAACCGTTCCAATCAGATCTACATGCCCCTGGACTATGTGTCCGTCCAGACGGTCTGAAACTTTTACACAACGTTCCAGGTTAATGCGGTTTCCTACCTGTAAACCGTTAAAATTTGTTTTATTTAATGTTTCCGCTATGGCAGTTACCGTATAAAAATCAGGATTGATTTCAACCACCGTTAAACAAGCTCCGTTATGTGCTATACTCTGGTCTATTTTCAGTTCCTCCAAAAAAGGAGCCGACACGGAAATAATAAGATTAGTATCTGTTTTTTTCAAATTCACTACCTTACCTGTGGTTTCCACAATACCTGTAAACATAATTTCTCAAATTTTATTCAAAATTACTACATTTTTTCAAATTGTAATTTTATCCTGACATGGTGTCATTATATTGAAATATTTGCTGTATTCTTCTTATCCATAGGAAAAACGGTTGCTTTTTCTTTTAGTTTTTTTTCAGGAAGCAGGGTTAATTGTTTCAGGAAAACAGATTCTGCAGTATTTACCCATTCTATAAATTGATCATCAGGTGTTTTATATTCGGAAATAAAATCCAGCAGCAGACTCATATCGAACCGGTCTGAAACTATACATTTTCCTGTGGATAAGGCATCCAGGGCATTTAACTCCTGTTCTATATGGGCAGGTATGACCATAGCCGGCTTGTTAAGATAAAAAGCCTCACAAATAGATTCAAAACCGGCTGTGGAAATATACCCTTTGCATCCGGCCATATAATGGAGGAATTTTCTATCATCCAAGGTATAAAAACTTAAGGTGTCATCTACTTTTAATTCTTCCGGAGCTCCTTTTTTATCCCAGAAGAATTTTAATTTTATTTCCGGATTTTCTTTATGCCACGCCCTGACTTCTTCCTCATAGCCTTCATTTAAGATATATCCTAATAAGTAATCTCCTTCAAAAGGCTTTAACTCCAGGACTTCTTTTCTTAATAAAGGAGGAACTACCCAAAGATTTTTTTTGACGGATGCATTCTTGATGGGATAAAACGAAAGGGCTAATGTTTTATCGGCCCCGGCATTTGTAAGCCGGGCATGAAAGCTCAAAAAAAAGAAACGACAGGCGTTATTTTTCCCATATAGGGAATCGGGATAGTTAATTAAAAATTGATGCCCAACAGTTACAAGAGGCGTCTTATCCCTATAAAGAACCTGTGAAAATCCGGTGAGCATTTCATAGAAATTGACTATCAGATCCGGGCGGGTATGTTTTATACAATAGCGTATCTGCCTGATGCCGGTCAGGAATTTAATTATTCTGACCGGATTAAAATTTAATGCTATCGTTTTTATCCAGTTTATACGCTTTTTATCCTTTTTAAGGGAAAAAGAAGGAGTGGTAAAGGTTTTCACTTCCGCTCCTATTTTATTAGTGAAAAAACCGGGAATTTCCCGGCTGGTATGGGTTCCTACTAAAACCTTAATTACCTCATGCCCGTTTTTCCTCAATATATCCGACAAAGCAAGAGCCTGAGTGAGATGTCCTCTTCCTTCTCCCTGCACTATGAATAGATACCTCATACAACTTGCAATTTATATTCTTCATAATCGTCTTCTGTGCCTAATTCCTGTTTAAAATCCTGATGAGTAAACAACAGTACCTCCCAATTTCCTTCATAGTCTTCAGACAGAGCAGACAGGGATTCTACCCAGTCGCCCGAGTTGAGATAGAGAATGTCATCATAATACCGTTTCTCAGGATGATGAATATGTCCGCATATCACTCCCTGGCATTTTTTTACTTTGGCTATGTTTACAATATGCTTTTCAAAGTCACTGATATAGGAAACCGATAATTTTATTTTATTTTTAATTTCCTTTGAAAGGGAATAGTAAGGAAGCCCTTTTTTCACCCTTCTCCGGTTATATTCCTTATTCAGCCAAAGGAGGAAAGTATATCCCACGTCACCTATTTTTGCCAGCCATCTGAATCGGGAGGTCACTTTATCAAAAACATCCCCATGCAGGACGTAATACCGGTTTTCTCCGCTGATATAAATGTAATCTCTGACTATCTCTATATTTTGGAACTGTAACGGTAAAACCCGGTCTAAAAAATCGTCATGGTTTCCTCTCAAATAAATTATTTTTGTATCATGTTGCAGGTCCAAGATCAGTTTTATGAAACTGGTGTATTTTCTTTTCCATTTTCCCTTCCTTCCCCTCATGATATTCCACCCGTCAATGATGTCTCCGCAAAGAATTAAAGTATCACAGGTGTTTTCTTTTAAAAACTGCGTCACTTCTTTGGCTTTAGACCATTTCGACCCCAAATGGATATCAGATATTACCAGGGTTTTATGGTGTTTTTTCTCTTTCATTTCTCTTCTTTTTTGAAATTAAATCAAAGTGAAGAAAGAACTATTACTTAACGGTTACCAGTTGATTAATAATTGGTTAAATAATGTAACTATTTTAAAAATAAAATCACAGGCATTTATCTTACATTTTTAAGTATTATCAACAAATTGTTTATACTTCTTCATGTGATGTATTTTCTTTTGCTTATTTTAGAAAAAATTTATCTTATTAATCCATATTTTTTCCTACTTTTGTTATGAAAAATCCACAAGTGCTTATGAGCATAAGAAACAACAGACTAAAGGTAGGAATTAGTGTAGGAGATCCTAATGGGATAGGGGTAGAAGTGATTCTTAAGACATTACAGAATAAAGAAATACTGGAATTTTTTACGCCGGTTATTTTTGCTTCCACCAAACTGATGTCTTATCAAAAGAATATTTTCGGATTAAATTCCCTGTACTTTCAGGGTGTTTTTAAGCCGGAGGAAGTTATACCCGGGAAAATAAACGTGGTTAATTTGTGGAAAGATAATGTCAATATTGAATTTGGTAAGTCCACGGAAGAAGCTGCTCAGATGGCCGAGTCTTCTTTAACAGCCGCAGTGGATGCTCTTGAAAAAGGGAGTGTGGATGTTCTGGTAACTGCTCCTGTGAGTAAGGAAGCCATGCAGAAGCAAAATCCTGAATTTTCCGGACACGTAGAGTATCTGGAGAATAAATTGGGAGGAAAGGCTTTTATGCTATTGGAAAATAACGGATTAAAAATAGCCCTGGCAACCCGGAATATTCCTTTGTCGGAAGTTGCCGGAAATCTGAACAAAGACCATATAAAAAGACAAATCAAAGCCCTTAATCACACTTTAGTTCAGGATTTTTGCATAGAAAAGCCGAAAATTGCGGTTTTAGGCTTGAACCCTCATTCCGGAGATGTTTTAGGTAAAGAAGAATCGGAGATTATAGAGCCTGCGATCAGAGAATGTTTTGATGGGGGAATTTTGGCGTTCGGCCCGTATTCTGCAGACAGTTTCTTTACTCCGGATGTTTATTCCGCTTTCGATGCGGTTTTGGCCATGTACCATGATCAGGGATTAATCCCTTTTAATTCCCTGGTTTATGAGTATGGAGTTAACTTTACTGCCGGACTTCCTTTTATCCGGACTGCTCCTAATCATGATACTTCTTATGCGATTGCCGGACAGGGAATTGCAAATCATAAATCTTTTGAACAGGCTGTTTTTGATGCGATAAAAATTTACAAAAACCGGGAAGAATATGTAAGTTTAAAAGCAAACGCCCTGCAAAAAACTAAAATTGAAGGTATTGACAGTGCTGTGGATGAAGATCTGCCGCTGGAAGGAGAGGTATAGGTGTAGGGGGTAAGACATAAGATATAAGGTGTAAGAGGTAGGGGTGTAAAATGTAATGAAGTCTGGAAGACTCTCTAACAGCTATTAGTTAATATCTTTTAATGAGGCCGGATGCTTGCACGGATTAAAGCTGCGGCCTTTATTTTATCGATCGGCATATCTTTAGGCTCATGATCCGGATTTTCACTGACCAGCCTGACAAATTCTTCTCCCAGTTCGGATTTATGCAGATATTTAATGGTCAGGAAACTGCTTTCATTGTCCAAAGCTATTTCCATCAGATACATTTCCCCCCAGAATAAATCTTTGAGAGGCATTCCTTTAAAGAGGACAATATCCCCGTTTTTTAACAAAGGCGTCATGGAATTTCCTTTTACATAAGCAGCTCCGTCGCAATTAGAAAAATGAGGAATCTTAATGAAATTTAAAATTATTGCTTTTGAGGAATCTTTCTTCAATACATCTTCCAGTCCCATCTCGGATTCCAAATCATATAAAGGAATGCTTGGAATCTTTTCCGTTCTGGGAAGAGGATGTTCTTTATCTCGTATTGAAGGAAGATTTTTCGAATGATGCAGATACTCGCTTTTAAGCATAAAGCCCTTTCCGGTCATAAGCCATTCGGGGTTTATTTCGGGGCATTTTGCATATATTACCTGAGGATCATAACTGTTTCTTTTTTTCCAGTTGGACAAGGTTTGGGGAGAAATATCCAAATGCCGGGCCAGCCCGGTGTCTTTCTTAAACCCGTAGTGGTTTTTAATTTTATTCAAAATAGCTTCTGCATTCATACCGGATAATCATAAACGTTCTGTGTATTTATTATAAACAAAATGTTTATTTATTTAATTGATTATTAAGCAAATATACTAAAAAAATGTAATAATGTTATAACAATTAAACATATTGACATTAGGTTTGAAAGCTTTAGCAACCGGATATTTTGATTTATCGATTCTTTATTTAAGGAAATTCGGTAAAAAACCGGGTAAACACCAATTTTGCCCGGTTTTTTTCATATTGTTGTTTAATGTCCTATAGAAAATTGAGGTTAATGCGGCCGGATGCTTGCATGAACCAGAGCGCTGGCATTGATTTTGTCCAGGGCGATATCCTGAGGTTTGAAACCCGGATTTTCAGGGATCAGCTTTATAAATCCGCTTCCTGACAAAGATTTTTCAAAAACTCCCATAATCAGGGAAATTTTATTTTCGGAGGTGAACTCCACCAGATATATTTTACCCTCTTTTAAATTGTCGGTTGCTGTCTCCTTAAAAAAAACAATATCTCCTTTCTTGAGAAGGGGAAGCATGGAATCGTTGCTGACATAGGTCGCTCCGTCACACTTGGGAAGTCCGGGAACCCGTATAAATCCGGAAACAACTGCTTTCGTAGAACTATTGTTCAGCATTTCTTTCAGAGTACTGGAAGGTCCTTGTTCAAACAGAAGTATATTCTGGACTTTTTTTTTGGCATATGAAGCAGGTTGTGAGTCTTGTGCTATGCGGATTCGGTCTTCCTGGATGGCATATTCGGCTTTCAGCATAGGGCCTTTGCCGGATATTACCCATTGAGGGTTAAGTTCTTCACACTTCGTGTACACTTTCTCCGGTTTGAACTTGTTTCTTCGTATCCAGTTGCCTAAAGCCTGGGGTGTAATGCCTAAAACACGTGCAAATTGAGCTTTGGTCTTAAAATTATAATAGCTTATAATCTCCGTTAAAATAGTGCTTTTATCCATGGTTAGTATAAAATTATAAACATTTTGTTTAAAATAATTTGCATCATAAACAAAACGTTTATATATTTGCTTTAAAATTTCAACAAAGATAGGTAATTTTTGTTTAATTGTTGCAACAATTAAACAAAAATAATCAAATGTGCAGTAGGATCGAAATTAAACGTTTATCAGGAGCGAATTTTGAAGAGAGGGGAATTATTTGATTTTTAATTATAAAAACACAAAAAGACACTATTTATGACAGCTGAAGAAATAAAAGACAAAATGGAAATAGGAGATTATATATTGGCGGCTAAATTATTAGGAATTAGTCCTGAGAACGTAAGGACCCGGTTTGTAAGAAAAAAAGAAGATGTGATGAACGCCCTGAGGGCTATTATAGTCAACAGGGAAACATTTATACAGGGCTATCAAAATCTTCTGGAGGTAAAGACTAAAAAAGGTAAGAAAACAAAAATGATTCCTTTTTAAACAATAAATAATGAAACAAGATAACCTTTTTATTACTATGAAGCTTTAAATGATCAACTTTTAAATGGGATTTATTCCCGGCACTTATGTTGAATCGGGAGCCGCTGCAAAGCGGCGGCTCCTTTTCTGAAATCCGGTTTTAATAATATTAAACCCATGGGATGTATGGAATGTAATATATAATAAGGTATGAGAGTAGATAGGAATTAGGGTTGTAAGTTAAAGAAAACAAGAAAAAACAGGCTTTTAACATATCCGGCAAGCGGGTGGTTGGTTCTGTGACCGGATAAAATATTAGTAATAAAATAAAGCTTATGAAGAGGGATAAAAGAAAACCAGAAATTGAAGCTTAATGATAATGGCGGAAGGGGACTTTTTTTGGGCTAATTATATGAAAATTATGTAAATTTGTTTGGATTTCTGAAATCTTTTACTAACTTTACCGCCCTAAAGTATAGGTATTTTTAAAAGCTTAAAATAAGATAATGTTATGGGGGAAATTTATACATTTAATATTTATACGGGACAAAAAAAATATAAAAAGAGAAAAAGTTCATTGTTATTTGGTTAAAAGAGTTCATTGTTTATGTCAATAAAGAAGTATAAATAAGAGTGAAGATACATATAATTAAATACAAGTTAAGTAATTAATCTAATCGTTAAATCAAAATAATATAAGTAAATCTTACAATTAGTAAATCGTTATGAAAAAGACAATTTTATTATGTTCATTAGCCGGGCTGATTACAGGTTTTTCCTATTCTCAAGTCGGTATTAATACAAGTAATCCGAAAGGACCACTTCATATTGATGCCAAAGGAGACAACGGAACAGTAGATCCGCCTACGGCTATATCGGATGATGTGATAGTAACCAGTACCGGTACGGTAGGGGTGGGAGTGCTTTCTCCTGTAACCAAACTGGATGTGAAAGGTACTGCTCAGAACCAGACTATGCGTCTGGTAGACGGAAGCCAGGCTGACGGCAAGATGCTGGCCAGTATAAACAATGACGGGATAGCCAAATGGATTAACAAGCCTGCAACAGAGTTTAGGATTGGAGCGCTTAATAATAGTGTGGCTCTTGGAAATGCAGCTGTTTCTGTAACTCAAACTACCGGGACTATAACCCTTAGTCCGGGAAAATGGCTGATCGTGGCAAAGTTTGTAACAGCTACTACAGGTACTGCAAACCAGAATATCTGGATCTATCTGAAGCAGCAAAATACCAGCGATCCGGTTAATAGTTCTACTACAGGTACTTATCTTAGTGTTGTAGGAGCAGTTCCTGAAAATTCCGGTGATAAATTAGGAACTCCTCAGTTGACTTATTTTTTGACCATCCCGGACGGGCAATCCTATCGGTATGAAATATGGGGAAGTACCAGTAATTTAGGTACAAGTACCAGCGCACAATTTCAGGGTTCCATTTTTTATGCGGTGCGTCTGGATGAAAATACACTATAAACAAAATTATATAAATAAATTATAAGTAAATATTTATCCTAATGAAAAAAATAATTTTATTATACTTAACAACAGGATTGATCAGCAGTTTTTGTTTTTCCCAGAATAACGGAAAAACCGGGATCAATACGATGGCGGGGAATAATCCTTCGGGAGTGTTCCATGTAGACGGTCAGGCCAACACCCCATCCAATACGACGACTAATTCCACTGTTACTACGGACGATGTGATTGTGGATACCAGCGGGAATATGGGGATTGGTACCATAGCTCCCAAGGCGAAACTGGATGTTCAGGCAAGTACCGGAACGTCGGCACTTCGTATGGATGATGGGACTTCTGGAGCAAATCTCCCTGATGGGAATCTGGGAAAGATTATTGTTTCCAATGCAGCCGGAGATTTTAAGTGGGATACCAAGCCTGCAGCAGATGTAAAACAGGGGTCAATTAAATTATTGCCTGCCGGTTCGGGTACTGAAGGTACTACTGTGGCTCCTGACCTTAGAGGAAGGCTTACTACCGTAGGAGATGGTAGAGGGACTGGTTCCCGTCCTAACGCTAATGCAATAAGAATTTCGTCGGAAACTCCTATAGAGTTAGTGCCGGGGAAATGGCTGATACAGGCAAAATATACTACCCGGACAACAGGTGGAGCAGGTTCTTATGGGTGGTGTAATGCTAATGGTTCTGCATTTTATGTTTGGACCATGCTGGTATCATCAGACACTTCTACTGGCAGTTCTACTGTTGGTTCTTATACTACCCTGACTACAGTAGGGGCAGGGCAGGAACGAAGCGGATTTTGTATGTGCACTCCACAGCTTACCTATATTTATGATATACCAGCAGGAGGAAATAAGTATATTTCCCTTTATGCAAGTACTTCTACTGCTAATTCTGTGATTGTGTACCGGGATGGTGATGGTTACAATGCTTACGGGGCCCCGTTCTTTACTGCTATACGGTTGGATGCCTTTAATTAATAACTAAAAATGCGATTATTATTAATACTTTATATATAAAAATTATGAAAAGAATTATTTTAGCCTCATGTCTGACTCTGCTGGCAGGAAGTTTTGCCTTTTCTCAGGCAGATAAAACAATGGGAGTCGGTACGGACAATCCTAAGGGGCCTCTTCATATAGACGCACAAAAAAACACAAGCGCTGACGGTACTACCAATACAGCCGATGATGTGATTGTGAATTCCAATGGAAATTTAGGTGTGGGAACTGCAGCCCCTGTGGACAAGGTGCATATAGTAGCTTCCACTCCCGGAACCGGACTTCGTTTAAATGACGGTTCCCAGGGGGAAAGTTATATGTTGATGAGCAAAGACGCTGTGGGAACAGGAATTTGGGTGCCTAAGCCTTTCTATACACAAGAAGGAGCACTGATAGAAACTGTTAAGCCAATTACCGGTACAGGTATTACAGGTGGACAAAACATAGATATAACAGCAACTAATGGGGGGTTGTTCCTGGCTCCGGGTACCTGGCTGGTTATGGCGAAATACGCAACTCAGGATGTATCAGCTGGTGATGCTGATGGATTTTATTTCTGGACCTATCTTCATGACCTGGATGATGTGGACCCTGCGACTACCCCTAACAGAAGAACTCCTACAACCACGGGGGCGGGTGGCAATCAGCACTATTATCTGAATGCAAATTATAGTTTTACTACAGCTCTGTCTGTGGCGGGTCTTTATCCGGAACAGACGGGAGGGAAGCTGACTACCCCTACCCTGAGTTATGTGGCTACTATTAAAAACACGTTCAATAAAAAGCCGGGGCAGGATGGGTATCTGCATGAACTGCGTCTTACTTTCAGTAGCTCCACTACTCGTAATACAAATATGATAAGAATTTTTACAGGTACTGTTCCAAATTTTGATTTAGGAAAACCGTATTTATTTGCTATTCGTTTGGATGTGGATCCTTCACAGTTTTAAGATAAAAATTGAAAATAAATATAAAAAAGACCTGCAACCGCAGGTCTTTTTTTGTTTTAAATTCTCCAAAATCCTCCCCATCCCTCCAAAGGAGGGCTTTTTCCTTTGGGGTCGGGATTGTCCTTCTGAACAGAGCGAAGCGGAGTGAAGAATCTCTGCTAATAAAGCCGATAGCCATTAGCTAATAGCTTTTAGAGAGATGCTTCCTAACCGGAAAAGTCCTCCGAAAGAGGGTATCTCCCCATCGGGGCCGGGATTGTCCTTCTGAACGAAGCGAAGCGGAGTGAAGAATCTTTATTTCAGATATAAGGAGTAAGACGTAAGATATAAGGAAAACTAAAATATTTTAGATTTACGATTGTTGATTTACGATTGTTGATTTACGATTTGTGAAATGTAAAAAGTCAAATATAAGATTTTAGACATAAGACTTTTCTTTTCTCTATCTTCTTTTTTCTTTCTTCTAACTTAGAAAGAGATCCTTCAGAGCTACGCTCGCAAACTACATTTGTGTTCAGGAAGACAAACAATCGGCTAACTCATTGGCACATTAGTAATTAGTAAATCAAATAAAAATAAGGGAATAACAAAAAAGCATCTCTTTTGAGATGCTTTTTTTATTTGTATGCTTTTATGTTATCTGGCGATATTTACTGCCCGGGTTTCCCGTATTACGGTTACTTTTACCTGCCCGGGATAGGTCAGTTCGTTCTGGATTTTTTCACTGATCTCAAAAGAAAGCTGGGAGGCCCGCTGATCGTCTATTTTCTCACTCTGTACCATTACCCTGAGTTCTCTTCCGGCTTGTATGGCATAAGCCGTGTTTACACCGTCAAAGCTCAAAGCGGCATTTTCCAGGTCTTTCAACCGCTGGATATAAGATTCTACCACCTGTCTTCTTGCTCCCGGCCTTGCGCCACTTATGGCGTCCGCTACCTGGATAATAGGAGCTATCAGTGTTTTCATTTCTACTTCATCGTGGTGAGCCCCGATGGCATTTACCACGGTCGGGTTTTCCCCGTATTTCTCCGCCCATTGCATTCCTAAAATAGCGTGAGGCAGTTCTGATTCTTCTTCCGGTACTTTTCCTATATCGTGGAGTAATCCGGCACGTTTGGCAATTTTGGCGTTCAAACCTAATTCCGAAGCTAAAATTCCGGCAATATTGGCTACTTCACGGGAGTGCTGCAGCAGGTTTTGTCCGTAAGAGGACCGGTATTTCATTCTTCCCACCGTTTTAACCAGTTCAGGGTGTAATCCGTGAATTCCTAAATCAATGATGGTCTTTTTACCGATTTCTATGATTTCTTCTTCTATCTGTTGCTGGGTTTTTGCCACAATTTCTTCTATCCTTGCCGGGTGTATTCTTCCGTCGGTTACTAACCGGTGGAGGGACAATCGGGCAACTTCTCTTCTTACCGGGTCAAAACAGGATAAAAGAATGGCTTCCGGGGTATCGTCCACAATGATTTCCACTCCGGTTACGGCTTCCAATGCCCGTATGTTCCTTCCTTCCCGTCCGATAATCCGTCCTTTTATTTCGTCGGATTCTATGTTGAAAACCGATACCGAGTTTTCAATGGCCTGTTCCGTTCCCACTCTCTGAATGGTTTGCACAATGATTTTCTTTGCTTCTGCTTTAGCATTGAGCTGGGCTTCTTCTAAAATAGCCTGAATTTGAGCCTGAGCCCGGGTTTTTGCTTCCTGTTTCAGGGCTTCAGCCAGTTCGGCTTTTGCATCTTCCGCAGAGTATCCTGAAATTTTTTCAAGCATTTCCACCTGCTGTGCATGCATCTGGTTTAGTTCTTCCTGCTTTTTTGCCAGAGTTTCGGATTTTACTGAATTGTCATGGACTGCCTGCTCCAGTTGTTTTTTCTGGCTATTGTTCTGATGAAGCTCTTCATTCAGTTTATTCTCTTTGTCCTTAATTCTTTTCTCTGCTTCCAGCATCTTTTTCTCTCTCTGGTTAATCTGTTCTTCATGCTGAAGTTTCAGTTCCAGGAATTTTTCTTTTGCCTGAAGCATTTTTTCCTGCTTGGTTGTTTCGGCTTTTAATTCCGCTTCTTTTATAATGACGCTTGCTTTTTCCCCGGCTTCTTTTATCTTGTTCTCCCGATACTTATTGAGGGAACTTTTAGATAGAAAGAAACCGATAAATCCACCTACAAGCAGGGTAGCAATCAACTCTATTATTACCGTTGTATCCATATTGTTTATTAATTTATATATATAAAAAACCTACATTAATTCTAAAAAACTGATTTGAGTAAACTCCGATTAATCAGGATTTAAGCTAAGTTTTTCCTCTGTAATCTGCTGTTAATATTGCTATTAAATTCATCCCGGAAGATGAAGGCAGCCCGCCATTAAAAAAACATATCACTCTGTCAGTCAATTTGTGTTGAGTTTACTAAATTGAGTTAGAATCAATGTAGGCTATTTTGTTCTACATAGATATTATTTCTAAGATCTAAATTGAGAAATGCTTTCTTTCACCCCTCAGTAACTAAGTTACTGATTTTTTTTATTCTGAGCAAAATTTCTTCCTGTTCTTTTGTTCTTTTGCTGATGAGGTTCTCTAACTCTGAGGCCAGCTGCAAGATGCTCATTGCTAAGACATCCTGTTTGTCTGATATGTTGTAATTCTTTTCAAATGCACTCACATATTCTTCTATTCTCTTAGCTGCCTTTCGTAATACTTCCTCTTCATCATGCTGCACCACCAGCGGGTAATTTCTTCCTGCTATCCGTATGGTAATTTTTTGTGCCATGCCGCCTTTTTAAGTATTCTGCAAGTCTGTAATGCAGGAGTCAATCTCCCTTATCAGCCTGTTCATCTGCAATTTCATTACCTTCTTATATTCTTCATTCCCTGAAACTGCACTTATAACTTTCAATCTTCTGTTTTGCTCTTCTAATTCTTTATATAATTTTTCTTTTTGAATAAATTTATCTTCATTTTTTGAAAGGGACTCTTCCAGATACGCATTCTTATCTTTTAAATCGCGGTTTTCCTTTTGTAATTCCCGGATTTTTTGTTCCAGCGCTTTGAGTTCTTGAATTATCTCTTCCATTATTCAGAACGAAAACATTTTCTATTCTAACTCTACCGCAAATATATGAAATTCTTTTTAAACCTGTTTAAAGTATTTTTCGATAGTTTTATTCGAATTTGATGGAGAAAACTACTGCACGTGTGTAG
>JAVBRH010000242.1:0-4638 GCA_031548225.1 Apibacter sp. | reverse complement strand
TCAAGACTATAAAATGAAAAAATATTAAAAGTATAGTATAAAAATAAATATGTTATTTTTATCTAAAAAATGTTGTAAGTTCATCTTAAATAATTATACAAAAATGAAAAGAAAATTAGTATTGCTTTTATCCTTAGTAGTATCCTCACTACTATTTTCACAGAACACTTTAGAAATTAATTCAGCCAACCATGTGAAGCTGAATGGTGTGCGTTTAACCGTAGACCAGGTAAGAAACACCCTGAGTAGTAATCCTGAAATACTGAAGAGCTATAACAAAGGAGCTACCCTTAATACGGTTGGAACTACTTGTCTGGGATTGGGAATCGGTTTAATCTTAGGAAACGGTATTGCCAATATAAACAATGCAAACAATGGGAAAGACACCGATGGAAGACCCGGTATTTTTATTCTGGGCGGAGTATTAGCCGTTACCGGAACTGTGATGAAAATAACCGGAAACGGAAAAAGAAAAAAAAGTCTGAAACAGTATAACGAAACTCAAACGACTCAAAAAGAAGTATCCCTGATAAACAATTCTCATGGATTGGGAATAGCTTTCAGGTTTTAAAGATATGTTCAATAAAGTCACACTCCCAATCCTTCGAAGGAGGGCTTTCTCTTTTTTGGGGTAAGGAATTGTCCTTCCGACGATAGGAGGAATCTTTCTCTAAAAGCTATTTGCTGTTAGTTGAGATTCTTCACTCCACTTCGCTCTGTTCTGAATGACACATCCTCCCAATCCTCCGCTATGTAAGGGACTGTCATGTTAATGAAGGAAACATCTTGTTAAGTTAGAATTTAGAAATACGAAGTTAGAAAATCGTAATCTGTCAATCAACAAATCGTTTACATTTTACAGAAAAGAGGTCTTTTTTAAACGATTGTAATTAAAATTGTATCGAACTCACATTAATTTAATCTGAGTTCGACATAAAAAAAAGATAAAATTAAAAAAACGATAAATACAATTTCTAACCCGGCCTCTGAGCAAATGCGTCAGAAAAATGAGAGGAAAAAGCGTTAAAAAATATTTATGTATTAGCGAAGCGAGTTCAAATATTTTAGCTTTTTCCATGAGTTTTTCAAGCTAAATTTGCTCAAAGCCTTGATTTTTTCTTACTTTTTTATCAAGAAAACGAAGTTTCATGAATACCATTGAAAAAAAGATACATGAATAAAAAAGTAAAAACATCTAATAATCAAATGATTATACTTAATAGTTATATCGAACTCAGGTAAATTTATAATGGAGCTTATCCTTTCAAAAAGTGGATAAGCTAAAATCCGTATCTCTCTAATCTAACGATTATAAAACTTTCAGTTTTGCAAATTTCAATAATAGCTTTTTTTCTCCTTCATTTTCAAATTTAATCAGGGCTTTGGCATTGTCCGGCTCCCCTTCTATGGAGAGAACAAGCCCTTTTCCAAAACGGTCGTGTAGAACTTCATCTCCTGTTTTCAGATTGGTAACCGCTCCTTCCGGACGGGATAATTTTGCACTGGATAAGGGTTTTAAGTTCTGAGGGGGAGAAGAGGACTCTTTAGGCTGATATTTTGGAGATGGCCCCTGCGGATACCGGGGAGTAAAGTCATCCTCAAATAAATCCGGATTCAATCCTGAATTATTTCTTCCTGATGACATAAAGTTGATATTCAACACTTCCAGATGCTTGTTATCTATTTCTTCCAAAAAACGACTGGGCTCTCCGTCCACAATCTTTCCCCAGCGAAAACGGGTAATGGCATAAGTAAAATAGGCTTTTTCTTCCGCACGGGTCAAAGCCACATAAAACAACCGCCTTTCTTCTTCCAGTTCCTGCCGGGTATTCATGGACATCTGGGAAGGAAACAGGTTTTCTTCCAGTCCTACTATAAAGACAACCGGGAATTCCAGTCCTTTTGCCAAATGTATGGTCATTAAAGAAACTTTATCATCCTCTTCATCTCCGGAATCCAAATCGGAAGCCAGAGCTATGTTTTCCAGAAAGTAATTCAGGCTCGGATCGCCTCCGTCCAGCTGTTTTTGTTCTTCTACAAATCCCTGTAAACTGTTCATTAATTCCTGGATATTCTCTACCCGTGAAATACCTTCGGGAGTATCATCTTCCTTTAGTGTTTTTAATAAACCGGAGGTTACTGCCACTTTCATGGCTACCTCATAGACATCTTCGGTTTTCAGTAAAATCTGAAAACTCCGGATCATCGTCCAGAAATTGGATAGCTTCTCTACGGTAGGTTTATTCAATCCGAAAGACTGACCATATAATTCGATGTTCTCCAGCACTTCATCTAAGGATTTTCCTTCTCCGTCTGCTCCTACAACCAGTTTGTTTACGGTAGTATCTCCTATTCCCCGTGCAGGATAATTAATAATCCGAAGCAGGGCTTCCTGGTCTTTAGGGTTAACCAGAACCCGGAGATAGGCCAGGAGATCCTTGATTTCTTTTCTCTGATAAAAGGATAAACCTCCGAAAACACGATAGGGTATATTTTTTTTTCTTAAAGCTTCTTCTATAGCCCGGGATTGAGCGTTAGTTCGATATAATACGGCAAAATCTTTGTTTTTCTTCTGCTGTGACATTTTCAGGGAAAAAATCTCTGCTGCCACATAATTGGCTTCATCTGCATCGGAAAGTGCGCGATATACCGGAATTTTATCTCCATCCGGATTATGTGTCCAGACGCTTTTTTCCAACTGCTCCCTGTTTTTGGAAATCACTTCATTGGCTGCCTCCACAATAATCCGGGTGGAACGGTAATTTTGTTCCAGGGGAATCACTTTGGCATCGGAATAGTCTTTCTGGAAATTTAAAATATTCCGGATATTCGCCCCCCGGAAGGCATAAATAGACTGGGCATCGTCTCCTACTACACAGATATTTTCAAAACGGGAAGCTAAAGCTTTTACAATTAAATACTGGGAATGATTGGTATCCTGATACTCATCCACCATGATATACCGGAAGCGATCCTGGTATTTAGCCAGTACTTCGGGAAAACGGGTCAATAATTCGTTGGTGCGGAGCAATAAATCGTCAAAATCCATTGCCCCGGATTTAAAACAACGT
The DNA here is from genome assembly GCA_031548225.1 of Apibacter sp. Taxonomy (GTDB): domain Bacteria; phylum Bacteroidota; class Bacteroidia; order Flavobacteriales; family Weeksellaceae; genus Apibacter. Next base: position 1,567 of record JAVBRH010000242.1, on the reverse strand, counting down.
TCCACATAAGCCCGGTAAATTTCTCCGATCTTGGGCCGCATAGCAGCGGTATCTGCTTCCATCAGTTCCGGATTGTTGAAATAAGCACGAACGGTTATCAGATTGTTTTTATAGGTAGAAATTCGCCCCAACACCTGCTTGGGTTTGTAAATATCAGTATCCAGCTGCATTTCCGCGATTACTTTTTTAATCACATTCAGACTGTCCTGTGTATCGTAAATGGTAAAGTTGGAAGGGAAACCTAGTTTTTGTGCCTCGGCACGAAGAATTCTTGCAAAAACCGAGTGAAAAGTTCCCATCCAGAGATTTTTAGCCTCTGTACCTCCAATCAGGGAAGATATTCTTTCTTTCATTTCTCTGGCAGCTTTGTTGGTAAAGGTTAAAGCCAGAATATTAAAGGAGTCTGCACCTTTTTCTATCAGATGGGCAATGCGATAGGTCAATACCCGGGTTTTTCCGGAACCTGCTCCGGCTATGATCATTAACGGCCCTTCAGTTGCGCTGACCGCCTGTTTTTGAACTTCGTTTAAATCTGCAAACAAATCTTTCATACGAAAATCAAAGGTAGGGAATTTTGTAATTTTTACAGAATATGGCCTTTTCTTTTTTTAAACCCATTCAGGTTAAATGAATATATTTGTTGAAAATTTTAAACAACATGTTAAAAAGAGTTCTTTTTGTTATTTTATTTTTGTTTGTAACAAAATCCTATGCAGATTCAACCTTCTTACCCGGACTGCAATTTGCAGATGCCTATGAGGATGTTGAATTAATCGAAAAAACCAATAAATCAGGAATCAGCCAGAATCAATATTTTGATTTTCTGTTTTCCAAAGACCAGACTTTGGGAGAAAAAGTGGCTTTAATATCTGCATTGGCTACTTATTTTGAGTGGTATTATGAAGGAAAGAACGGTTATTTTGAAAAATACACACAGACTTTTATTCAAACCGTTACAAAAAAATATAATACCAATTCCATTGAAGATTCAAAAATTCCTTCGGAACTACGATTATTTTATTATCTGATGTCCGATTTTGATTCAACCAGTCCCAGTATTGAAAATTACAGAAAAATTCTTTCAGAACTTCCCAAAAGTCTGACAGTAAATACTATTGTCGTGTTTGCCATTGAATATGATATCCTTTATAATGACAAAAAGGAATATCTCATTTTAAAAGATGCAAGAGAGAATTATGTAAATCCTTATATCGCCAATTATGAACAACTGGATCGGGATGCCAGAATTGAAATTGCCCAACGTAGTGTTTTCGATATACTTCCCTATTCTGAAGACTGCGAAAATTCCTTAAAGTGCATATGTAATGCAAATGAGCCTGATAAAATTCCCGATTGTCTTACTTCTCTTAGTACGGAATATATAAACAAGATTAAGAATAAAATAACTCGCCCGAATTTCCTTGAGAGAGAAGACTGGGATGAGGTAAGTTTATATGCAGTCCAATGGATCGAATCTCAAAATAAAATAATCAATGTCTTGGAAACTTCCGAATACAATAAAGCGGTTTTACGTTATTTAGTATCCAGTCAGGTCTATAATGACATG
>JAVBRH010000220.1:0-6660 GCA_031548225.1 Apibacter sp. | reverse complement strand
GATATAGAAGAAATAAAAAAATATGGTCCTAAAATCGAGAATCATCCTCTGTTCCCTAACCGGATTAATATACAATTTGCTAAAGTGATTTCCAGACAGGAAGCGGAAATACTGATTTGGGAAAGAGGAGCAGGATTTACTCTGGCCTCAGGCAGTTCTTCGTGTGCTGTTGCCTGCACCTTACGAAAAAAAGGGTTAATCGATGAAAAGGTAACTATAAAAATGTTAGGCGGACAGTTGAAAATCGAAATCGGAGACAACTGGGAAATACGAATGACCGGAGAAATACGACAAATATGTGAAGGTGTCCTGCATGAGGAATTATTGGAAGATATTTCTCAATAAATATACTCTTAATTTAAAAGCGGATCATAGTCCGTGATTTTTATATAATAATCGTTCCTGAATTTTCAATTACCGGAAAAAGAATATCATAATGGATAAAATAATGAACTATGTAGATAAATGGGAAGAATTTATCCGGATATTTTTAAGCCAGAATATGGAATTATTTTTCCTTGCAATGGGATTATTATTCTTTATAGCTTCCTGGTTTAACTGGGATTGGGTTTTTGATCCTCCCTACAATTCAATTAAGAATCCGATAGGATTCTTTTTCGGGCGGACAGCCATGAGAATTCAGTTTTTTGTTTCCAGTATTATTCTTATATTTTTATCATTATGTTTGTTGTATATCAAATATTTTAATTCGTAAAGAAGACTTACTATAATAGAACTTCTATTAAAATATTTTTTGTTAAATAACATTAATACTGTTTATTTTTTCAGATAGAATCACTCTTCCATTCAAAGAGAAATACCTAACTTTGATTTGAATATCTTGAAGTGTGTTTCGCCTTGATAAACTACATGATAGTCCATAACCTTATTTATAAATTAAAAAATACAGCCACATAAAAATGATTTTAGGTCATAATATTTATAAATAAAGTCAGATATGTCAACAAATCCTATTATTATAGAAGAAACTTATTCCGCCCCCATAGAAAAGCTGTGGCTGGCACTTACCAGCAAAGAAGAAATGAAGGACTGGTATTTCGATGTTCAGGACTTTATACCTGAGGTCGGAAGTGAGTTTCACTTTTACGAGCCCGGAGGCTCCCGGTATCGGCATCAGTGCAGGATACTTGAAATAGTTCCTATTGAGAAACTGCAATATACCTGGACCTATCCGGATCATACTTCCGGAATTTCTGTGGTAACCTGGGAATTGATCTCCCAGGGAGAAAAGACAAAAGTAATACTTACCCATGAAAAAACGGAGTCCTTTAAGGATATCAACAATGACTTTTCCAGAGAAAGTTTTGAAGCCGGATGGAAAGAAATTCTGGGAACTTCATTAAAAAAATATATTGAATAATAAATCTTTTAACCTAAAAAAACAATTAATCCAATGAACACCTCAATCCACACCTATCTCACATTTGAAGGTAATTGCGAAGAAGCCTTCAATTTTTATAAATCTGCCTTTGGAGGCGATTTTTCCTATATAGGAAGATTTAAAGATATGCCTCAACAGGAAGAAGTATGCCTTCCTAAAGACCTTGATGACAAAATCATGCATGTTTCCCTGCCTATCGGAAATAATTCGGTGTTGATGGGTAGCGATACCGGCGGAGATATGGCTCCGAAACTGGTAACCGGAAATAATTTCAGTATTTCCGTAGGGTTGGATACAAAAGAGGAAGCCGATCGTTTATTTGGGAAACTGTCCGAAGGTGGAAAAGTAATTATGCCTTTGGCTGAAACTTTCTGGGCTGCCTATTTTGGAATGTTTACCGATAAGTTCGGCATCAACTGGATGATTAATATAGAGAGTACTACAAAGTAATTGAAATATCAGAAAAATTAACTTAGCTGGTCTGCACATAGCCGATCAGCTGATGTTTTTTATTGTTTATTTTTTTTCCAGCCGTTTTACCTTGGCTATTCCTTCAATATCATGCAGGGCTTTTAATATTTCCTCCAGCTGTACTGTATTTTTTACAAAGAGAGTCAGAATACCGTTGAAAATACCATCATCGGTACTGATATTTATTTTCTTAATATCTACTTTTAATACATTGGAAACAAGGGTAGTTATGCTATTGAGTATTCCCGGCCTGTCAATACCTTCCAAAGAAATATCAACCACAAAATTTCTATTGGCACTATTCACCCACTTGGCAGGAATAACCCGGTAATCATAGTTGGCACGCATATCTATGGCATTGGGGCAATTTTCTTTATGAACTTTAATCCCTTTATTTATGGTTACAAAGCCAAATATTTTATCCCCGGGAATAGGAGTACAGCATTGTGCCAGCTGATAATCCAGTTTCTTTTCATCGTCTCCAAAGACGATCATATCCAGTTTTCCTTCCTCTTTAGGCTCTATGATTTCTTTTGAAGCGTTAAATGTCGGCCTCTTCCGGAATTTAGACAGAAGATTGTTGATCACTCCTTTACTGTCAGCATACTTTTTTAATTCCTTACTGTCAATCACACCTGTTGCCACCTGATAAAAAATATCATGACTGGTTTTAGCCCCAAAAAACTTCTGGATGGAATTTAGTTCCGCTTCTGAAAAACTGATTTTCAAATGACGTAACTTCCGTATCAGTAATTCTCTACCTTCCTCCGTATATTGTCTCTTTTCCGTATTCAGAGCTGCTTTAATTCTTGACCTTGCCTTGGATGTGGTAACAAAATCCAGCCAGTCTGCCTTAGGTCTCTGATTAACGGAAGTCAGAATTTCTACCTGATCCCCGCTTTTTAATTTATGGCTCAGGGGAACCAGCTTATTATTTACTTTCGCTCCCAGACAATGATCTCCTATGCTGGAGTGGATGGAATAAGCAAAATCCAGTGCTGTGGCTCCTATGGATAATACTTTTAAATCTCCGTTGGGAGTGAAGATGAAAATATCCTTAGTATTTAAATTAAGTTTAAAATCGTCCAATAATTCTTTTGTACTGGCAGCTCCCTGATTTTCCAGCATTTCCCGGATCTGGCCTATCCAGTTCTCTATCTGATTATCTTCTTCTATCTTATATCCTTCCTTATATTTATAATGTGCGGCAATCCCTTTTTCCGCAACCTCATCCATCCTCTCCGACCGTATCTGTACCTCTACCCATTTAGAATCCGGGCCTATGACCGTAACATGCAGACTTTCATATCCCGTAGAGCGCGGAGTAGTGATCCAGTCCCTCATTCTGCTCGGATTGGGAACAAACTCATCAGTAACAATCGAATAGATCTTCCATGCCAGAAATTTTTCATTTTTCACATCGGATTTATAGATAATCCTTATGGCGAAAAGATCATAAACTTCCTCAAAAGAAACATTTTGTTTCTTCATCTTCTTATAAATGGAAAATATGGACTTATGCCGTCCTTTTATGTGAAGATCCAGATTTTCATCCTTTAGCCGTTCATCTATTATCCTCGTAAACTCATCTACATATCTCTGTCTGTTTTTTTCCGTTTCCTCCAGTTTCTTGACAATTAAAAAATAATTGTCCGGATCTGTATATTTTAAACTCAGGTCTTCCAGTTCCGACTTTATGGTATATAATCCCATGCGATGGGCAAGAGGAGCGTAAATATAGGTGGTTTCGGCTGCAATTTTCTTCTGTTTGGAAGCCTTCATACTATCCAACGTCCTCATATTATGAAGACGGTCTGCAATTTTTACCAATATTACCCGGACATCCTGCGACAGGGTAAGTAATAATTTTCGGTAATTTTCAGATTGTAAGGATAGGTTTTGATGGTCTATATTGGATATTTTGGTTAACCCATCTATAATTTTAGCAATTTTAGGGTTGAATAACCGGCTAATGTCTTCTACTGTATATTCCGTATCTTCCACTACATCATGGAGCAGGGCACAGACAATGCTTGTAGCTCCCAATCCTATTTCATCGGCCACAATTTTCGCCACAGCTAAAGGATGATAAATGTAAGGCTCTCCCGTCTTTCTCCGTTGATCTTTGTGTGCTTCTTTTGCTATTTCAAAAGCTTTTCTGATAAGAGTCTTATCTTCCTCACTCAGATCTCTGTAAGTATTCCGGAGCATATCCTTATAACGCCAGGCTATTTCCTCCTCTTCTTTTTCTAAATCAATTTGATACATAAATTAATAACCCTATGATTATTTTGATAGAATAACTACCTTAAATATACTAAATATTTTAATTTATTCCAACTAAAAAACAGTACATCCAAACACTGATACAAAATTACTCAATTTATTTGACAATCAGGGTTAAACATTCCTTGTGAGCAAGCGACTTATCCTTACAATGAATATGATTATTTCAGATATAAAATAGTCTTATCATCTGAGAACTAACAATCTAAATGTCTAAATTTGTGTAATCAGGTATCCTGCCAACATCCCGCTAAAGACAAATAAAAGCTTCTGCCAGTTTAGATTATGTTTTGCATTGCTTTCAAAAATAATAACCGAAGAAATATGTAAAAAGATCCCTGCTACAATTCCTAATATTTTCGGGTAGAAATCCATACTGAAAAAAGTTCCCATATAAGCACCCAACGGAGCGGAAACAGCAAATAAAAATAAAACCAGAAAAGCATAAATTCTTTTTATATCCAAAGAAAATAAAAAGGTGGCAAGTACAATGGATTCGGATATCTTATGGATACTCAGCGCCCACAGGATATTGGAATGTACATGATGTTCAGGGCCTGTATGCTGGTGATAAGCGTGTTGTGCCTCTATGGGCATTCCTTCTAAAAAAGAGTGAATAAAAAGCCCCGCCATTACACTTATGGGAATAAGGGTATTTACTTCGTGTTTATGGGAATGAACATGCCCATGTTCAATTCCTTTCGACAGACTTTCCAAAATTAGTTGCAATCCCACTCCAAAAATGATCCACACTCCGGAATTTATTCCTCCCTCGGAATAAAGGGAAGGGAACATATCCAGTACAGTAATTGCCAGTAAAAGCCCTGCACTGAACATAAGAAGTTTTTTGTTGAACCGGGTATTATCCTGAAAAATATAAGCAATGGCAGCCCCAATTACCACTGCGGATATCAAAACAACATAATTCATTTATTTTTCAAAGATTAAAATTAAACGGGTAGATCTTTTTTCATCGAACTCATTGAGCTGATAGTCTCCAAAAACATTCTTCAGGGAAAATCCGGATTTTTTCCCTAATTGTTCAAAATAATCTAATTTGAAGGCCCTGACTCTTTCCTGATAATGAAAATCTTTTCCCTGATCGGTAAATCTTATATCTTTAACAATAAAGTCATTTTCTACTTTCCTTTGTAAATTAAACCGGATTCCTTCTACCTCTTTTTCTTCTTTTTCTACCAGATCATGCTCTGCCAGGGAAGCATTCATGAAATCCATAACAAAGGTTCCCTCGTCTTGTAATTGTTCATAAACAGCCTGAAAGACTTTAAGGTTATCTTCTTCTTCACTAAAATAACCGAAACTGGTAAACAGATTGAAAATAGTGTTAAATTCATTGGGAAAATTGACTTCCCGCATATCTCCGACAAAAAATTTCAACCGTTTATTTTCATATTTTTTGGCACTTTCAATGCTTTCGGAAGCCAGATCAACTCCTGTTACATTGTATCCTAACTGATTCAAAAAGATACTGTGCCGTCCCTTTCCACAGGCTAAATCTAAAATTTTACTCTCTGCCGGAATAGAGAGATACTTCAATAAATTTGTTATAAATTCCTGGGCTTCTTTATAATCCCGGTTTTTATATAAAATATGATAATAAGGGGTGTTAAACCATTCTGCAAACCAATCCATAGGTCAAAATTAAAACAAATTTTTTATTTTTAGCTCTATCACTGCTTTTTTCATCCTAATATCTTCCCTTTTGAACGCTCCTTTCAAATTGGTTCCGGATTTAATTACTTACTTTTTCCACTCCATTTATTACAATAGAAAAAAGGCTGAAATTTCAGCCTTTTTCTATTTTCTTTTACTCACTTTATTCAAATTAGTAATATCTTCTGAAGATGTATCTTGTTCTTTCTTCTCTTGGCCTTGCCTCTGAAACATTAATTACTTTTCCATCCACTTCTTTTTGATTCAATTCTTCAATAGCTTTTTTTGCTTCTTCTTCAGCCATTTCAACAAATCCAAAACCTCTGGAACGACCAGTTTCGCGATCCTGGATTATTTTTGCTGATTGTACTTCTCCATACTCTGAAAACAGTTCATGTAAATCTTCGTTAGTCAACCTGTAATTTAGGTTTGAAATAAAAATGTTCATATAAAAAATTTAAAATTTTGGTAAAATCAATTGAGAATAAATCAAACTAAAAACTATTTTTTAAAGTAGTTAAGAAAGTATAATATAAAATCCCAATGCGCTAATTTACATATTTTAATTTATAAATTATATTTTTTTCTCAGGATATTTTACAAAGAATTAATAAAAGCTAACAGAGCCTCTCTTTTTTCAAGACTTAACGCTTTAAATTTATTCTTGGAATCCAATGCTTCTCCGCCATGCCACAGAATAGCTTCTGTAATACTTTTCGCCCTTCCGTCATGCAAAAACCGGGTATGTCCGTTAATCATCTGTGTCAGTCCTATTCCCCACAACGGACGGGTTTTCCACTCGTTTCCATTTGCCAGAAAATCCGGTC
>JAVBRH010000146.1:0-14401 GCA_031548225.1 Apibacter sp. | reverse complement strand
ACAGGAAAAATATGGAAAATTAAGAGTTGCCGACACCGGAATCCGGGAAGCTACTATTATAGGCCAGGGAATCGGTATGGCAATGAGAGGGCTCCGCCCGATTGCAGAAATCCAATATCTCGATTATGTCCTTTATGGATTGCAAACCATGAGTGACGACCTGGCTACATTGAGTTACCGTACCCGGGGAACTCAAAAAGCTCCTCTGATTATCCGCACACGCGGACACCGCCTGGAAGGAATCTGGCATTCCGGATCGCAGATGGGCGGACTCATTCATCTACTCCGGGGAATGTACATTCTGGTACCGAGGAATTTCGTAAAAGCCGCCGGATTTTATAACACCATGTTGCAGGCAGATGAACCTTGCCTAATCGTAGAATGCCTCAATGGATACCGGCTAAAAGAGCCCGTTCCGAACAACCTGGGAGAATTTACCACTCCTGTCGGAGAAGTGGAAATAACCAAAGAAGGAAAAGATATTACCGTGCTGACCTATGGCTCTGTCTGGAGAATGGTTACCGAAGCTACCAAAGAACTTACAGCCTTAGGAATTGATATTGAAATCATCGATGCGCAATCCCTTGTTCCGTTTGACAATAAACATCTGGTAACAGAAAGCTTGAAAAAAACCAACCGTTTAATCATCATCGACGAAGACGTTCCGGGAGGAGCCAGTGCCTATCTGTTACAAAAAGTATTGGAAGAACAGAAAGGTTTCCGGTATTTGGATTCTGCTCCTAAAACCATTACAGCAAAAGAACACCGGCCGGCTTACGGATCTGACGGAGATTACTTTTCCAAACCTTCCTTAGATGATATTGTGGAAGGAATTTATGAAGTAATGCATGAAGTAAATCCCGTTGAATTTCCAAAAATCAGATAATTTCAACAATGTATCTGAAAGACCTTCGATTATTCAACTTTAAAAACTTTACAGAAAAGCAATTTTCCTTCTCTGAAAAGATCAATTGTTTTGTTGGGAACAATGGTGTAGGAAAAACCAACGTTTTAGATGCCATTCACTACCTGTCCCTTACCAAAAGTTATCTTAACTACTCCGACCTGAACAATATAAAATTCGAAGAAACCTTCTTTTCCCTTGAAGGAAATTTCGTGCACCCGGATAACGAAGACAATATCAAACTTATAGTTCAATCTGGGCAAAAAAAACTATTAAAACGCAACAACAAAGCCTATGAAAAACTTTCCGATCACATCGGAAAATATCCCTGTGTAATGATTTCGCCTTACGATCAGAATCTAATCACGGAAGGAAGTGAATTTCGACGAAAATTTATGGATGGGATGATCAGCCAGCTTAATTCCGAATATCTCCATTTACTCATCCGTTACCAAAAAGCATTGATCCAGAGAAATGCCTTGCTAAAATTATTTATTTCCTCCCACTCTTTTGATTCATTAAGTCTGGAAATATACGACAATGAATTAGTAGAAAACGGAACCCGGATTTATCAGATCCGGCAGGATTTTATCACCAGTTATCTCCCTAAATTTACTCAGTTTTATTCCATTCTTTCTCAGGAAAAAGAAAAAGTGGACATCCAATATATTTCAAATCTTCAAAATTCCAATTTTGAAACTATTTTAAGGGAAAGTCTTTCCCAAGACCGGGCATCAGGCTACACCACACAGGGAATCCATAAAGACGACCTGATTTTCAATTTGTTCAATTACCCAATTAAGAAATTCGGCTCCCAGGGACAACAAAAGTCTTTTTTGATTTCTCTGAAATTAGCCCAACTCCAAATAATTAAAGATTTCTCTAAAAAAAATCCGGTTCTCCTGATGGATGATATTTTTGATAAACTGGACGAACACCGGGTAGCCCAATTAGTGAAACTGGTACATCAAGAAGAATTCGGGCAAATATTCCTTTCCGACACTCATCAGGACAGAACGGAAAAGATCGTAAAACAGATCAGTCCCGATTATCAGGTTTTCGTATTGTAAATTAACCTGAGCTCGACATAGCCACAGGGATTGTCTTGCTGACAACAGGAAGCATCTCTTTCTATGTTAGAAGTTAGATTTACGAAGTACGATTGTTGATTTACGAATTACTAATGTGCCAATTGTTTGTCATGCTGACGTCAGGAAGCATCTCTATCTAAAAGCTATCAAAAGAGATTCTTCAGTTTTATATTTCTTTTATTTTTTACCACCATATTGTTTAACCAATACAACAAATTATCATACAATTACATGATTTAGGTTTCATATTTTATTGAAAAAAAATAATTTATTCTTAATTTGCGACAATAGTATTATATTTTTTGTAATTTGCCCTATATTTAAAACCGGTAATTAACCTAATAATTTATCTGTTTACCGGTAAGTTGTAAATACAAAAAATACATGCTGAATAAAACACTGCTACTTCCTCAAGGATATTCAGGAAACTATCGTTTCTCCTTTTCCAGACAAGAGAACCATAAAAACAAAAATCTGTCTTTCTCCATGAATATAAGACAAGGAGAAATTCCTCAGTATAAAAATCCTGTAGTGCAGCTTACCCGTTCGAATCTTCAGATAAATCATGAAAAACCCGATGAAACTTTATTAGGTGAATTAATCTCTAAAAGCTCGGAAGTTCTCTATCCTCTGGAATTAATCCTTACCCAGACCGGATATTTGGATACCGTCAGCAATTCCGGGGAAATCCGTTCCCGCTGGAAAAAGAAAAAGGAAAAACTCAGCCCTGAATATGACAATGAAATTTCCGTCGAACTGATTGAGAGAATCGGAAAATTATACGAAACACCTCAAAAATTACTTTCAGGACTAAAAAACGACTGGTTTTATTCCGTCTTTTTCCTTCCGATTTTCCAGAATTATAAAGAAAACCGCTATTCTTTCAAATATGCCTTTCCGGTTTTTCCTTATGGGAAAATAGCCTATAACTTAGAGCTGAAATTGGTGGAAAAAGAAAACGGTAAAATCGAAATATGGGTGAAAGGATGCCTTGAAAATGATGAAAAGGAATCCCTGAGCGGAACTTATATATTGAATCCGGACCACAGCATTCATTCGGCTCATCTACAATTTTCGTTTCCCTTACAGGAAGAAACCATTGAGATTAAAATACAGGAAGAAGATAAAAAACCGGATTATAAAGAAGTGGGATTTTTGTATGACCTGGATAAAGAGCAGGAAGAAAAAGAAAAATCAAGAAATTCTCCCAGTTTTTTTCTGGAAGAACGGGATTTAAAATAAAACCATGTTATGGTAAAATATATTGTCAAAAAGAGAGAAACCCTGGAAAGCATAGCCGAAGATTTCGGGATTAGTGTCGTTGAACTCAGGAGTTACCACAATAACACCTGTGAGCTGCAAAATCTGATAGGCCCGGAAGTAAAAACCGGCACGGAACTCTTACTGGAAAAGGAAAAACCCTCCGGAGAAAGATTACAGGAAATCCGGGAAGAAAAGCAGGAAAGGCAGGAAGAAGAAAAAATACAGGAAGCCAGGGAAGAAAGAGAATCACATATAGGATGCTACTATGTAATAACCGGAGCTCAATGTATCTGCAATAAAGGGACAACCCCGGCTACATTAAAAGTTACCTCCCATACCAAAGTTCCCATGAATGACAAAAGCGGAGAAAAATATGTAGCTACCGAACAGGATAGGGAATTTGAACAGGGAAGCTCCTGCTTCGGAAGCTGTAAGCTAAGAAAAAACGATCCTTGTGTTTTTTCCCCTGCTGGAAAATGGCAGAAGCCCTACCAATATGTGAGTGTGTTTGATATGAAAACCCTTACGGAAATTTCCTATCTGAACTGTACCACAGGGGGAAAGATTACCGTGCAATACCACGGACAAAAGATAAAAATAGGCTTTATGAACCTGCAACGGGCAGATGCAGAACTTCTTAACCAGATTATGCCCGGACTGGAATTGCAGGAGTATAAAGAGGAACAGGATATAGACCAATATTATATATAAATATGGGAAAAGTATTAAAGGGGATAATAGGAGAAAGATTTCCCAAAATTGGAGATAAACTTACCTATAAAGTCGAATTAGGAGAAGGAATAAAACCTGAAGATATACCAGACTTAGAGGTAAAATGGCAGTTATACCAGGCCAATGAATACAGTGAATATGAAGTGGTAAATTTTTCCAAACAAAAAACAGGAAAAGAAGTTCCCTATACGTTTTTAACTCCGCTTTTAAACAGACATATGAAACTGATTGTTTCCTATAAAAATGAAAGTGCGGAAATGCTTATTATACCGACAGAGGGAGACTCCAAAATAGTTGATGTTTTCTTTCTGGACAATACGGGAAAACAACTGGAGAAAATACCTTCCTATGGAGAACGTATTATTTTAAGGATATACACGGTAAATATGAAAGGGGAAAACCTTAATTTTGTTATTTATGATGTGGTGGACGGAAAAGAAATTGAGGCAGGAAGAAATTCCCAACCGTTGAAAGTCGTACAGAATAACGGAGTGGTAAAATCCGATTTGATTTCCCTGGATATAGGAATGCCGATAAAAACCCGGCAGGATATGACAGCAGAAGAACATCTTTATAAAGTAAAAGTTACCAATGAGGCTGAAACCCTGAGTTATGAAGAAGAATTGAAAGTAAAAAACCAGCAGGTTAATGCCCCGTTTATTCCCCCCGATATTCAGGCCCCGACCAAAGTAGAAGCACCTAAAAAAGAGGAAAAAACCACTGAGAAAACAAATGGTTATTATTATAATTATGATGGAACTTATGAAGGTCACGTAACTGGGCAAAGAACAGGAAAAGAAGAAGATGTTTATACTTGTGAAGGAAAAGGGAAAGAAAAAGATTCCTTTGTAAATATTAAAAAGTTAGATATTACCCATAATGATTTCCAAAGAATTTGTGATATAGTAATGAAAGAAGCAGGAAAAGATGATTTGAAAGAATTAAAATGTATTGCCTTTACTAGTCATAATAGATCTTTGAAAGCGGGAAAATCTTGGAGAAATATTCTTGATTCATCTTATTCGAGCGTTCCTGATAAAGATAATCTAAGTGATACAAATAATAATAGTAAAGGAAAACATACAAGAAGCGCTGTCATTTCAGTTCTAACAAATGAAAAAGACATTACAAAAGGAGCAGAGTACTGGGATGGAACTGACTTTTTAGCTTGGGGAAATTCTGAACAAAACCCATATAATAAGTTAGGCCAAAACAAATTTGATGAATATAAATTTATCGAAATACCTAAAGATGTATATGATGAATTTGTCAAAGCTCAAGGCACTTCCGTTATCTATCCTGACAGGGGAAATCATAGTAAAAATAACGAACATGGAAGTCATCAACATATTTCTATTAAAAAAGGAGATAAAGAAGTGAGAAAAATCAAGTATAACCTTCCAGCATCAGAATTTACAGACAAAAGAAATTGGATAACAGGCAATTTTTATTATGAAACAGGAGTAAAGGTAACTAATGGTATATCTGGTACGGTTTCTGCGGGGAAAAGTATTTTTTGGAAATTAACTCCTGTTAAATTAATCAAATAATAAAAGACTATGCAGTTAAAAATTTTTATAAAATTTATTATTGTTTTGATTGGATTGCCCATATATAATTTCGGGCAGTCTTATAAAAACTTAGCTCTTGTAGAAGATTATATTATCAAAGAGACAAGAACTAATGATGAAATTGTAAATGAAGAAAATAAGGTGCTTTTTTACTATATATATTGTTTTGATAATTTAAAGGAAGATATATTGGTTTATTCTAAACGTTCATTAGACGATGAAATAAATTTTGAATGTACAAATTATACATTAACCCAGGAAACACCAAATAAATTACTTCTTAATATCAGTAATAAATCTGACAAAAAATCCCGAAAACTGGAAATTGCTTTTTTTAACAAAAATATGTCTATCAGTATAGATAAAAATATGTTTTATTTAAATAAAACATATTTTTCCTATCTGGAAAAAGAATTACTAAATAAAAAAAATATAAGTGAATTAATAGATTTAATAGATGACTTTTTAGATGAGGATATTTTTAAACTTGCAGATCTCAAATATTTTAGTTCTAAAGAAAAGTATAGAAATAAAGATTTTAGAATTTTAAAAGCAAAAATAACAACAGCGAATGCTCAAAACGAAGATATTATAACAAAGTGGACAATTAACTATTCCTATAATAAAGAAGGGGTATTGGTTTCAGTAAATCAAAAATCAAAGGATGAAACAAGATATAGTAAAACATTGGTTAATCATACTGGTACTATATTTTCATATAAAGTCTATCGGCAAATGGATGAGAGATTCTCTGATGATAAAGAAATAACTTTTGATATAGCACAAAATAAATATTCTGATAAAGGAACTTATTTACAAATCGGATTAAATAAAGAAATAAATTATGAAACAATAGTAGACAAAAGCATTAACTTATCATCATCCAATTTAAAATTAAATAAAAATGAAATAATCGAGATTTTTCAAAGATTAAATGAATAATTATTGGTAAAAGATACCCTTGATAAAGTTATATATAATGCCGAAGAAGTACTCTCCATACAACCCAAAGAAGAATTATGAAAAACATACTGAAATATTCCTTTGTCTGTTTTATTTTATCTAACTGTGCTCCCTATAAAAATTGTGATGCAGAACTGCATTTATTGAAAGAAACTACAAGAATTGATGATATACAATATAATAATAAATGGAGATTAATAGAGCTCTCACAAGGTAGAACAGAATACTTTAAAGATGAAAAATATTGTTTAAAAACAGGCAAGGAACAAGAATTAAAAGACTTTATAAAACAAAATTATTTGCCTTTAAATCACCCTGACATTAGAAAAGATTCTCTTTTAATTTCTAATATTTTTGGAGAAGACAACGGATTAGACCGGTTTCTTTATATGGGGTGGTTAATACTTAACAATAAACAGGACACTATTTATTGTACCTCTTCTTTTGATCTCTGGAAAATAAATAAAGATTTATTTGTACTGCATAAAACAAAAGATTTTAAAAAATTGTTTAAAAAAGAGCGGTGATTGTGTTAATTTTAATCGACGAGAGCATAAAATATTCCAATTATAACATGAAGTTGCTACCTTTATCAGAGTCAAAGAAAACTACGAAAAACACACAGCGCTAATGAAATCCCGGAAAAAAGACTTGAAAAAGATTCCAAAATATATTTATGAACGGATAAAATAAAAAATGTATAACAAACTTCATTATTTAATATTAATACTTTTATTTCATAGTCTTGCTTTTGGACAAGACCAGGATAGGGCATTATCAGGGAACTATTTATATAATGGAAAAACCTGTAAACTTCATTTAAAAATTGAGGATAATAAACATTTCACACTTGATGTTAACAATGAAAGTAAATTTTCAGGAGTAATGAAAATACGTAAAGAGCAAGACACTGTTTATCTTAATTTCGATTACATTGAAGCTCTTTATCGTAATGATACGATTGTTTTCCAGAACTATGGAAATTCAATGAATCCATATATTCATTTTGAAGAATGTGATGAGAAATTTATACATCTTGTAAAAGATAAAAATGCGTATTATGATTATTCAACGCTAATTTATGATCTGGATAACGACGGAATTAAAGATACTTTATCATATCAGTGCTACAAAGTCGGACAGAAAGATTCCATAGAAGAACCTCAATGCCATTGCACCTTAAACTACAGGAGGAAGCATGAAAAAATATGAATTTGTACTTTATTACGCAGGACACCCAATTATAGACACTTGTGGAAGCGGATGCATTTCTCTATATGATGATGGAAAAGATACAGAGTATACACAAGAATATACTTATATGGAAAAATATGATAATTGGGTTTTAACAAAAAATGAAATATTATATAATTATGAAAATGGAAAGATAGAAGATGCTCTATCTAAAGACTATTGGGAAGGAATAAATGGCGAAAAATATCTTAAAACTGAACAAAAGTAAAATAAAGAGCAACTTTCCGGATGATGTTGCTGCCTTTTGTTGAATAAATTAAAACATCAGGTAAATATTTATTTGCATATCTTTGGAAATATAGCAGGTTTGTATTAGGTTTGTTAAATAGTAACATTAATAAACCTAGTAAATCAACTGTTTATAAACTATTTCCTTATGAGCATCCGGAGAAAAGAACAAACCAGTAATTCCGCTGTCAGAAGCCTGATGCGGGGTTTGGGCCTGGAAGAAGGACTGCTCCTCGTTCAGGTCGAAGAGTTCTGGAAAAAAATGATGGGAGAAAACATTTCCCGGCATACCCTGAGAATGTCCATAGAAAAACGGATCTTATTTGTACAATTAGATTCAGCGGTTCTTCGCAATGAACTCAACCTCAATCAATCTAAAATCCTTTTGGAAATCAATAAGGAAATTAATCAGGATTATTTCGACAAAATAAAATTTATCTAATTCTACCTTAATACATTCAACTATCTTCAATTTATTCTTAGCTTTGCACCGAAAAACTTTTCTTTTATTAATCTTAAATTAAAAAACCAATCCTAATGAAAAAAGGCATTTTTCTTTTAGTCTTTTTTATGACTTTAAGCCTGTTTAAAGCTCAGGACTACTCTAATTATCACCCTTCCTCCACTCTTATAAACGATTTGGTACATACCAAATTAAAAGTGAGTTTTGATATTCCCAATGAAAAATTATTCGGAGAAACCTGGATTACCCTTCAGCCTCACTTTTACCCGACAGATTCATTAACTCTGGATGCCAAAGGAATGGAAATAGCCAAAGTTATGCTGAATGGAGAAAAAGACCTGAAATACACTTATAAAGACTCCAAATTAAAAATCAATCTGGATAAAATCTATAAAAAAGGAGAATCCTACATGGTTTACATAAAATATACAGCCATTCCTTCCACCGTTACCCAAAAAGGAAGCGCTGCCATTAATGACGCCAAAGGACTTTATTTTATCAATCCGAGAGGAGAAGATGATGATAAACCCACCCAGATATGGACTCAGGGAGAAACTGAATCCAGCAGCTGCTGGTTCCCTACCATAGACACTCCTAATCAGAAAACCACCGAGGAAATTTACATTACGGTTCCTGATAAATACGTTACCCTGTCCAACGGTTCTTTAAAAACCCAGACCAAAAATTCGGACGGAACCCGCACCGATTACTGGAAATTAGACCAAAAACACTCCCCTTACCTGTTTTTTATGGGAATCGGAGATTTTGCCATCGTTAAGGACCAATGGAAAAACATTCCGGTAAACTATTACGTGGAAAAAGAATATGAGCCTTACGCCAAACAAATATTTGGGGACACTCCGGCCATGATAGAGTTTTATTCCAACCTGCTGAAATATCCTTACCCCTGGGAAAAATACAGCCAGATGGTGGGACGGGATTACGTAAGCGGAGCTATGGAAAATACCACCGCCACCCTACACATGGAAAGGGCTCAGCAAAAACCGGGACAGCTTATAGATGAAAACAGCTGGGAATCCGTGATTGCCCATGAATTATTCCATCATTGGTTTGGAGACCTGACTACTATGGAAAGCTGGTCTAACCTGACGGTGAACGAATCTTTTGCCAATTATGCCGAATACCTGTGGTTTGAACATAAATACGGAAAAGATAAAGCAGAAGACCACCGGAACGGAGAAAGGGAAAGCTACCTGCGGGGAGGAGAAAACTTCTCCAAAGATCTGGTACGATTCCATTATAAAGAAAGAGAAGATATGTTTGATGCCGTTTCTTACCAGAAAGGAGGATTGATTCTCCATATGCTTCAGAATTATTTGGGAGACGATGCTTTCTTTGCAGGCTTAAACCTCTTCTTAAAAACCAACGAATACAAACCGGTGGAAGCACAGCAACTGAGATTAGCCCTGGAAGAAGTGAGCGGAAAAGACTTAAACTGGTTTTTCAACCAATGGTATTACGGAAGTGGACATCCTAAATTAAAACTGAACTATACCTATAATGAAACTAAGAAAACCGTAACAGTTTCCATAGTACAGACTCAGGACTCTAAATTTCAATTTCCTTTGGATATCGACATTTATGAAAACGGAAAAGCCACCCGGCATCAGGTCTGGGCTAAAGCCACGGCAAACAATTCATTCGAATTGCCATACAAAAGCAAACCTCAGTTAGTCAATGTAAATCCGGATAACGTTTTATTATCCGAAATCACAGATAATAAGACCACAGAACAATACCTGTTCCAATACACAAACACTCCCGAATATCACTCCCGGAGAGAAGCCATAGAAAAATTAGCAGATGTACAAACCTCTAATTCAAAAGCTTTGGAAACTTTATTACAAGCAGCCTCTTCCGACAAGTATGAAGGATTAAGGGAACTGGCGGTTTCCAAACTGGATGAAACCAATCCGACCGTAAAACAGAAATCAGCTTCCGTATTGGAAAAAATTGCTACTTCAGATTCTAAAACCCTTGTACAAGCAGCAGCCATTGAACAATTAGCTAAAATTAATGCTTCCAAATATGCCGAGTTGTTTAAAAAATCAGCGAGCAGTAGCCCGTCATACAGCGTAAAAGCTGCCGGAATTACCGCTTTACTTTCCACAGACAAAGCCGCTGCCAGTTCCATTGTAAACAGCATAGAAGATAAAAATCCGGGAGATGTTCTGACCGCTGCCATTGCAAAAACAGCCATTGCCACTCAGGACAATTCCAAACTCAACCTAATATCCAAAAGCTTTTTAAACCTGCTGCTTCAGGCTGAATCCCAGGAAGAAGCCAATACGTACTTTAAGGCACTCCAAACGATTATGACCGGAGATTACCCTAAAGAAACCAAAAATATAGTGGATTCCATTGTAAAAATATATCCGCAAGCCAAAAAATACAATTTTGGAGAAACCCTGGTACAAATCATGCAGACTTCCATACAGATGAAACAACAGGCTGCCTCACTAAACCCTTACAGCCAAAGCCTGAAAGATCAGGTAAATTACATAACCAACGGTTTATCCAAAATGAAATAAAAATAAATTAAAATACTTTTACTGAAATTTACCCGGCATGAATTCCCTGGAAAAATATCAAAATATAGTCCATAGAGCCATAGAAGAATATAAATTCAGAAGTCAGCCCGACCGGCTTTATGAGCCTATGAATTATATTTTAAATCTGGGCGGAAAACGGATTCGTCCGGTAATGCTGCTAATGACCTGTGATTTATTTAACGGAACACTGGAAGAAGCAGTCAAACCTGCATTGGCAATAGAATATTTTCACAATTTCTCCCTGATGCATGACGACATTATGGATCAGGCGCCTCTAAGAAGAAATAAAGAAACCGTACATATCAAATACGACCAAAATACGGCTATTTTATCCGGAGACACCTTATTCGTAAAAGCTTTCCAAATGCTGGAGGATTTGGAATCTGACTTATTTAAGCCCTGTTCCCGGTTGTTTTCTCAAACCACTCTGGAAGTTCTCGAAGGTCAGCAATACGATATGAATTTTGAAAAACAAAATTCGGTTTCTTATGATGAATACATTCACATGATTACCGGAAAAACAGCCGTGCTTTGTGCCTGTGCATTGAAAATGGGTGCACTGATTGCTAAAGCAGACGAAAAAGATTCGGAAAATCTTTATAGATTCGGCAAATATCTGGGAATTGCTTTCCAACTGATGGATGATTATCTGGATGTTTTCGGGAATCAGGAGCTGACAGGAAAACAACATGCCGGAGATATTTATGAAAATAAAAAGACCATTCTTTATATTTTAGCCCAACAGGAAGGAAACGAAGAACAGAAAAAAAGATTAAACTTCTGGTTTAACTCAAAAGAGGAAAGTACAGAAAAAATATCCGGTGTAATTCAGATTTTTAAAGATGTAAAAGCAGACACCTTATGTCTGGAATTAGTCGATAAATACACCGATTTGGCAAAAGAGTATCTGGCTAAAATCAGTATTTCCGAAGAGAAAAAACAACCGTTTTATGAACTGGCGGATTATTTATTAGCAAGACAAAATTAATACGATATGGTTTTCAGGACGGAACTTTCTTATAATCCCCGGAGCATTAAACTGGATTACTCCGGAAAAATATTTACAATCGGTTCCTGTTTTGCCACGGAAATTTCCGAAAAACTGTCTTACTATAAATTTTCCGTGCTGCATAACCCTTTCGGAGTTTTATTCCATCCTCTTGCCATAGAAAATGCCCTGATGAGAATTTATTCCCTTGAAGAATATCAGGCTTCGGAAATTTATAAACACGAAGAGTTATTTCTCAGCTGGGATCACCATTCCTCTTTCAGCAATGTTTCCCTGGAAAAAATCTTAGCTGAAATCAACCAGAATATACAAACTGCAAACAAATTTCTTCAGGAAGCGGATATGATTATCATTACCCTGGGAACAGCTTTTGTATATAAACTGAAACAATTCGATCTACCAGTTGCCAATTGTCATAAAATTCCCAACTCTCAGTTTTCAAAAACCCTGCTGGCGGAGCATCAGATAAAAACTTCTTTAAAAAACATTGTCGAAATGCTTACCGATGTTGGAAAAAAAGAAATGAAAATCTTTTTCACCCTGAGTCCGGTACGTCACATAAAAGACGGAATCGTAGAGAATAACCGGAGCAAGGCAAAATTACTTTGTGCCATTCATTCAGTAGTCGAAGCCTATGAAAACTGTGAATATTTTCCTTCTTATGAGTTCGTTATGGACGACCTGCGGGATTATCGCTTTTATAAAGAAGATTTGATACATCCTAACGAAATGGCTGTCAATTATATTTGGGAAAAATTCAAGGAAGGCCACATTTCTCCCAAAGTATATCCCCTAATGCAGGAAGTCGGAAAAATCAAGTCCTCACTTCAGCACAACCCGAAGAATATCAACACTATCGCCCATAAAAAATTCCTGTACACTATCGTAAAAAATATACAGGAAGCAGAACCTCTTTTACCTCAGGGAGCTTTCCGAGAAGAATACCTCGAACTGAGAAAAAGAATGAATGATTCCTATTAACTTAAAAACATTCCGGGAAAACAAAATTTCAGTCTCCCGTTTATAGCATTATGAATTACCTGTCAGTAAACAATCTAAGTAAATCCTTCGGAATAAGAACTCTTTTCAACCAGGTTTCCTTTCATGTCAATGAAGGAGATCAAATCTCCCTTGTGGCAAAAAACGGAAGCGGTAAATCTACCCTGTTAAAAATTCTGGCCGGAAAAGAAACTGCCGATTCAGGAGAAGTGAAAATTAACAAAGATGTCAAAATCATTCTTTTTGAACAAACCGAACAATTTGATGAAACACTGACTGCTGAAGATTATATTTTCGCTCATTCTCATCCGGTATTGGACATCGTCCGGCAGTATGAGAAAATGATTCAGGAGAATCCTTCCCATCCGAAATTAGCGGAACTGTCCGAAAAGATGGATTATCTGGACGGATGGAAAACAGAATCCATGATTCAGGAAATTATATCCCGGTTAAAAATAGACTTTCTTTCCCAAAAAATCGAAACCTTATCTGGAGGACAGCGCAAAAGAATAGCCCTGGCCAAATTTCTCATTGACATAAGCCTGGAAAAAGGATTTATCCTGTTAATCCTGGATGAGCCTACCAATCATCTGGATATTGAAATGGTGGAATGGCTGGAATATTTTCTGAATAAAGAAAATAAAACGCTGATTCTCGTTACTCATGACCGTTATTTTTTAGATGCCATTTGTACCAAAATACTGGAACTGGAAGATGAAACCCTGTATGTTCACAGCGGAGATTACGAAACCTATATAACCAATAAGGCTTTACGGATTGAAAATCAGGTAGCTCAAACGGAAAAAGCCAAAAACTTATACCGGAAAGAATTAGAATGGATGCGTCGTCAGCCTCAGGCAAGAACTTCCAAATCCAAAAGCCGGATTGATGATTTTTACAAAACAGAAGAAAAGGCCAAAAGGAAAATAGAGGATTCCAAAATCCGGCTGGATATGCAAATGACCCGGTTGGGGAAAAAGATTATTGAAATGGAAAAAGTTTCCAAACGTTTCGGAGATAAAATTATTCTGGATAACTTTTCCCATACCTTTGCCCGCGGCTCTAAAATAGGAATTATCGGAAAAAACGGGGCAGGAAAAACCACTTTCCTGAAAATCCTGGAAAATGAAGAAACCATTGATTCCGGAAAGATAGAAAGAGGGGAAACCCTGAATATCGGTCATTTTAAACAGGAAGGCATAAACTTTAAAGAAGAACAGCGGGTCATTGACTTTGTTAAGGAAATTGCCGATTATTTCCCGTTATCTGATGGAAAGCAACTTATGGCAGGGCAATTCCTGGAATTGTTTTTGTTTAAACCGGAAACTCAATACACACCTATTGGTAAACT
>JAVBRH010000007.1:0-2501 GCA_031548225.1 Apibacter sp. | reverse complement strand
TATTTCTGATCTATGGCAACAATCGCCAGTCCGTTTTTGTTAAAAGGACTTTGGTAGGTATATTTTTGGCTGAAACTTAGCAAAGAGCTCAGCAGGAAAATTAAAATAATTAAGGGTTTCATTCGGTTAGTAAATCAGGTTTATATGTGTTTTCTTCTTCTTCTTCAGGTATACGAAAGGATATAGGGATTCTAAAATAAGAACGTACCGGATTTCCGCTTATTTCTCCGGGTTTCCAAAGTCCGCTGGTTTTTTTAATTACACGGATAGCTTCTTCTTCTAGCCCGTTTCCCAAAAACTCTTTCCCGACAATCTTAACATCTGTAACACTTCCATCTTTTTCAACGACAAACCTTACTATTATTGTGCCTTGAGTTCCATTTTCTTCGGCTTTTTCAGGATAGGTTAAATTATTTTCAAAAAAAGATCTTATCCCTTCTTCTCCAATAAATATAGATTCTTTGTCTAATCCTCCGATAAAAATACGATCAGGCTCAGGATGAAGCCTTTTGGGTACATCCTGTCCTGGAATTGTTTTTCCTATTTGAGTTTCCTGTGCTTTTTTACTTTCGTTTTTTGAAGTACCGATATTTTCTGTTTCCTGTCCGGAAATTAATTTTCCGTCAGTATAGGTCATGAATTCGGTTTTTCCGTTTAGTATTGCTGTTATGCCTTTATCGTCATCTGTAAAGAAAACAAGTTCATAAACAACAGGAAGGATTTCTTTTCCGGCTTCATCAATAATGCCATATTTCTGATCTATGGCAACAATCGCCAGTCCGCTTTTGTTAAAAGGGCTTTGGTAGGTATATTTTTGACTGAAACCCAACAAAGAGCTCAGTAGGAAAGATAAAATAATTAAGGATTTCATTCGGTTAGTAGAGGATAAGGTTTATGGGTATCTGTTTTCTTTTTTTCTTCTTCAAGTATACGAAATGATATAGGGATTGTGAAAAAAGAACTCACTGGAATTCCATTTATTTCTCCGGATTTCCAAAGTCCGTTGGTTTCTTTTATTACACGAATGGCTTCTTCTTCCAACCCGTTTCCCAGTTCATTAACCCGAATTCCGTTTTTTTTAGTTCCAATTATTTTTACTCCTGAAACACTTCCGTCTTTCTCAACAACAAACCTTACTAATATTGTACCTTCCGTTTGATTTTCCAAGGCTTTTTTAGGATAGATTAGATTATTTGCTAAAAAATTGGTTATTCCTCCTTCTCCTGTAAATTCAGCTGGGTTTTCATTATTTATAGAGATTTTTTGAGGAGGACGTATAGTAGTATCCTTATCTGTTGGTAGGGAAACAACCTGGCTAAACCCGGAGATAAAAAACAATATAAAAAATAGTAAAGTATAAATAATTTTCATAAGAACGGTTTTTTATTATTACAAATATAAAGGAAATAAATTTGGGAGCATAGTTCATAAAATAAAAAATACGATTTAAGTTTTTAAATCGTATTTTTAGGGTGACCAATGGGGTTCGAACCCACGACCTTCGGAACCACAATCCGACGTTCTAACCAACTGAACTATGGTCACCATTTTGAGGAATGCAAATATAGAAATAGATTTCCTATTTTCAAATAAAATTGTCAAAATCTTTTAATCCAATCCACTTTTGAGAAGTGAATCCCTCACCGGCTTCACAGCCGGTCAGCCGGCCTAAATTTTCAGCCCGGTAAATAATGCTTTTTTTAAAGTTTATGGAGGTAATAGGGGTTACAGGCTCTTGAGAATCAGGATCATAAAACTGGGTTTTATAAGCCATACAGGCTTCTGTTTTTTTATCCAGAAATCCGGATATATCTATGATAAAGTCCGGGCGGGTTTCATTCCACTGGATATAATTAAACAAATGCTTAGGCCTCCAGGCTGATTGTAGTTTTCCGTCCAGAGTAGTTTCCACTTTGACTAATCCGGAGAGAAAGCAGGCATCATATACCAGTTTTGCAGCCTTTCCATGATCCGGATGCCGGTCATCGGTTGTATTGGCTAAAACTATATCGGGTTGGTATTTTCTAAGTATTTTGATTATTTCCCGTTGATGCTTTTCATCGTTAATGAAAAAACCATCTTTGAAATCCAGGTTTTCCCTGACTGCTATATTGAGTATACGGGAAGCTTCTTCTGCTTCCTGTTTCCGGGTTTCAGCTGTTCCGCGGGTACCTAATTCCCCACGGGTCAGATCTAAAATTCCTGCTTTTTTATTTTGAGAGATCATCTTTGCCAGAGTTCCTCCGCAGCCTAATTCCACATCATCCGGATGAGCCCCGATGGCTAAAATATCTAATTTCATGTTTTTGGTATATGGTAAATTAAAAAACTTCAGTAAAATTACTGAAGTTCCTAATTATATTTATAATTATTGAATTATTTTTTACAGAGCGGGTTTTACTTTAGTCATTAACCGCTCTACCCGTGCTTTAATATCCGTTTTATCGGATATTTGCCATGCACTTATGGAAAATGTGTTTCCTTTAGTTCTAATCATCAAT
>JAVBRH010000058.1:0-11933 GCA_031548225.1 Apibacter sp. | reverse complement strand
AAAATAATGAGATGAAAAGATAAATAACCTTATCCTCCAGAATATTTCTCCAAAAACTCATCACCTGTGTCAGGCGGTTTTCCTTTCTTAGTTAGGATATTTTTTAAGCAAAGTTATCCACAGGATTCAATTTCAAATCTGATAATCAAAGTTTTATTGATGGGAACAGAAGGAATTTTTTTAAGATAAATTTTTGAATATCAATCCAAAAGATATTTTTCCTAAATAACATAACTCAATCTTTTCCATTTTTACCCCGAAGCAGAGTTTTGGGTATTCATTATTTACAAAGATAGCCGATAATTTTTTTTATAAATATCCGAATTAGCCACTCCTCTACTCTTTTTACCAAGCTCTTGCATATCATCACAATTCATCTTCAGAGACAGAGCAAAAAATCTTTCCAATCTTCTAAATGGTGTCTATTTTACAGTTTATCCTTATTAAATTGTCCATCTAAATATAGTAATTCTATTTTAAGAATATGATATAATTATTTTTTTTTTACTTTTAAATTAATTCGTAATATTGTTGCCATGAAGTTATATAATTTAATTATTTTATGCTTTTTGTATTGTCTGTACTCATGCGGAAGTAAAGATGATAAGCTAAAGATAGTACATGATGTACAATTCACAGAAGTAGGAGTTCGCAATATCCCTCTCTATCATATCTATGTCGGTCAGGTATACGGACTTTCTGACATAGCTATTTTACCACGTGTGGATGGCTGGATAACAGGAGTACATTTTAAAGAGGGAACACAAGTAACTAAAGGTCAGCTTCTTTACACTATTGATGACCTGCCTATACAAAACAAAATAACCGCTGCTAAAGCCTCAATAGCCGAAGCCAACAGCCGACTGGTAAAAAATAAATCGGACTATGGTAGAGTAAAACCTTTGGCTGAAATGAATGCGCTGAGTAAACGTCAGTTGGATGATGCTTTAGCGGCATACAACTCGTCAAAGTCAGAAGTGGACATAGCGAAAGCACAGTTGCGGAATGCCGAAATAGAATTGGGCTATACACGCATCCTGGCTCCCATTTCGGGATTAATCGGTATGTCGGGAGTATCTGTAGGTGATTATGTTACACGCACCTCACAAGCGTTGAATACTGTTTCTAATATTCAGAAAGTTCGTGTAAAATTTGCCATTACCGAAGATGACTACCTTGAATTTTACCGTACCAAAAAAGTAAATGGTGATACGATAAGTAACAAAATCCCAATTATGTTGACACTTTCAGATGGTTCTGCATATTCTGAATCAGGTACACTTGACATTGCCGACCGGGAAATAAATCCCTCTACTGGCTCTATGATGCTGCAGGCCATTTTCAATAACGATGGAAAACTTCTTCGTCCTGGACAATTTGTTAAGGTAAAGGTGCAAACCGGTTACTTGACGGATGCTATTATTGTGCCACAGTCGACTGTTACACAAATGCAAAATGTTTACCAAGTAGTGGTGTTAACCGCCCAAAACAAAATGGAAGTACGCATTGTTGAGGTTGGCAATCGCATAGGTGACAATTGGGTAATAACAAAGGGACTGAGCAAAGGTGAGCGTGTGGTGGCTTTGGGCAACCAAGCCCTGATAAAATCAAATGAATCTATAAACCCTATTGATATGAAGTGGAATTACGACAAAATGACTACTAAACCAGTAAAATAGGCTATGAGTGAGTTTTTTATTAGACGACCGATATTTGCTATAGTCATTTCGATACTCATCGTAATACTTGGTGTTATTTCGCTGCAAAGTGTACCGATTGCAAAATATCCTGAAATTACGCCACCCATGGTGCAAGTTACAGCATCGTACAATGGTGCTAGTGGAGTAGATATGGAGCAAGCAGTGGCAACACCCATTGAGCAACAGGTAAATGGTGTAGAAAATATGCTTTACATGAAATCCGTAAACTCAGGTGACGGAACCACTACTATACAGGTTTCGTTCGAAGTAGGCACGGATTTGGATAAAGCCAACATGCTTACACAAAACCGTGTGTCTCAAGCCAATCCTTTTCTTCCCCCTGAAGTTATTAATCAAGGAGTTAATATTAAAAAATCGCTTACTTTTCCATTGTTAATGTTTTCAGTTTATTCGCCCGACAATACTTATACGGGAGATTTTATCAGCAATTATACCTTTATTAATATTGTTGACGAACTGAAACGAATTAAAGGCGTAGGAGATGTAAATCCCATGGGTAGTTCTGAATATGCCATGCGTGTATGGCTTAAGCCTGACCGTATGAGCAATCTGGGTATTACCGCTTCCGATGTAACGCAAGTCATTAAATCGCAAAACAATATTGTGCCCGGCGGGCGGTTTGGACAAGAACCTGCTGTGCCCGGCACGCAAAATATTTACACTACAACGCTGCAACAACGCCTGAAATCGGAAGAAGATTTCGGCAATATCATTGTAAAATCGGATAATAAAGGAGGAATTGTACGCCTAAAAGACATTGCCCGAATCGAACTGGGTTTGCAGTCATACGATATGGCTAGTACACTCAATGGCAAACCTTGTTCTGCCATTGCTATTTACCAAGTTCCTGGAGCTAACGGTCTAGATGTAGCCAAACAAGCTAAGCAAAAAATGGAAGAACTCAGCAAGCGTTTTCCCAAAGGCTTATCTTACAAACTTTCTCTTGATACTACTGAAGCCATATCAGTCGGTGTAGAAGAGGTTATACGTACGCTTTTCGAAGCTATTATGCTTGTAATTCTAGTGGTATTTATCTTCCTGCAAAACTGGCGTGCTACACTTATTCCTTTACTTACTGTACCCGTTTCACTTATGGGGACATTGATTTTATTCCCTCTACTTGGTTTTTCCATCAACCTCTTATCGCTGCTGGGTATGGTTCTAGCTATCGGTTTGGTCGTAGATGATGCCATCGTAGTAGTGGAAGCTGTTATGCACAAAATTGAAGAAGGATTATCGCCTAAAGAGGCCACACAACAAGCCATGAAGGAGGTAGGAAGTCCTGTGCTTGCCATTGCTGTTATTTTGTGCGCTGTGTTTATTCCTGTGGCTATGTCAGGTGGTATTACAGGGCGTTTGTATCAACAATTTGCTATTACCATTGCCGTGTCGGTAGCTTTCTCAGCTTTCAACGCATTGACGCTAAGTCCGGCGCTGGCTGCTTTATTGCTAAAACCAATAAAGAAAGATGCTAAGAAAAATATCCTGACTCGTTTTTTTGACAAATTCAATTTATTTTTTGATAAATTTACTAACAAATACCTGAAAATAGCCGGATTTGCTGCGCGAAAATTGGTTGTTAGTGTAATAGTTTTACTCATTATAACTGTACTTGCCGTGTTATTTGGCTATAAAGTTCCAAGCGGATTTTTGCCTGAAGAAGACGAAGGTTATTATATGATAAGTGTTCAACTTCCCGATGCTGCTTCGGTAGAACGAACGGCAAAAGCAACCAATACTGTTGGCAACATTTTGTCACAAATGAAAGAGATAGATTCTTATACTATTATAAACGGTTACAACATGATTACAGGTACCAGTAGCCCAAATTCAGGTATAGCGTTTGTTTCCCTCAAAAACTGGGCAGACCGTGATAAAACAGCTGCGAAGATGATTACGGAAACAAATCTCAAGTTGTCTAAAACCGTTAATGAGGCTTCCGCCGTTGCTTTTGGACCTCCTCCCATTCCGGGTTTGGGTACAGGATCGGGTTTCACGATGATGATTCAAGACCTCGGAGGTAACAGTCCCGAATATCTGGCCGAACAAACGCAAAAGTTTCTTGCAGCAGCCTCTAAACGCCCCGAAATTGCTACGGCATATACCATGTACCGATCCAATGTGCCACAGAAAAAAATAGACGTGGACTTGGAAAAAGTCCAAAAACTGGGGTTGTCAATACAAGATGTAAACAGTTCCATTTCTGCCTTTGTAGGCGGTTCGTATATCAACAACTTTAACCTTTTCGGACGACAATATCGAGCCTATATTCAAGCAGATGCGCCTTATCGCATGAATCCGGAAGATATCAATTCGCTATATGTCCGTGATCCATCGGGCAGGATGGTACCATTGGGTACTGTAGCAACGGTAACCAATACTTCAGGCCCTTCGTTTACCAACCACTTTAATATCTACCGTGCTGCAGAGGTGGATGGCTCGGCTGCGCCAGGCTACAGCTCGGAAGATGCATTGGATGCATTGGAAGAAGTAGCTAAGAAAACGTTACCTTCTGACGTAGGATATCAATGGAGTAATACTTCATATCAGGAAAAAGCGGCGAGCGGAAAGAGCGGAACTATGTTTGCCATGGCGCTGGTATTTGTATTTCTCATTTTGGCTGCTTTGTATGAAAAATGGAAATTGCCTTTGAGTGTGCTGATGGGAGTTCCATGGGCAGCCATGGGAGCCTTCTTCGGATTATTTTTTGCCGGACTTTTTGCAAGTACTTATGTCAACAATGTTTTTGCCCAAATTGGCTTGCTGATGCTCATTGGTCTTAACGCCAAAAACGCTATTTTGATTGTGGAGTTTGCTAAGATGAAATGTGACGAAGAAGGCATGTCAGCATTCGAGGCTGCCCTGGAGGCTGCCAAGTTGCGTTTCCGCCCTATTTTGATGACTTCACTGGCGTTTATTCTCGGTGTAACTCCTCTGATGCTAGCATCGGGTGCAGGGGCTCAAGCCCGTCAGGTAATGGGCGTAACTGTGTTCAGTGGCATGGTTATAGCCACTACTATTGGCGTTATTCTAATCCCTGCATTTTATGTTTTAATTGAGGGCAATAAAAAGAAAAAAGATAATATAGAATCCGTGAAAACTTCAATAGAGAAAGAAGATATAAAATGAAAAAAGTAATAAACCTTCTGATTATTCTCTTTGTGCTAATCATGCTTCACAGTTGTATGGTCGGCTCTAAATATAGTACACCTAATCCCGCTATACCTGATAGCTACAGAACATCGTATATTAAAACTGACACCACTGCATTGCCTAACTGGTGGGCGTTGTTTAAAGACCCTGTTTTGGATACTTTAGTACAAAATGCTATTACTAACAATCCTGATATGTTGATAGCAGCCTCAAGAATTGAAGAAGCAAACCTGATAGTCGGTAACGTAAAGTCCAGTCTCCTTCCTTCACTCAGTTACAACGTTAGTGCAGGTACAAGCAATGTTGGCACATCCGCTCAAAAAATAGGTGCAGCCATAGATGGAAATACTTTCAATGCTTACGGCTTATTAAATTGGGAAATTGACCTATGGGGTAAAATCAAACATAGCCATCGAGCCGCAACAGCTGAACTATTGGCAAGCCAAGAAAATATGAATGCGCTGCAATCCAGCCTTATAGCTCAAGTAGCTTCGCTTTATTTCCAATTGCGAGACTTTGATATGCGTCTCTCTATTGCCAACCAAACATACACTAACCGCAAAGAGAGTACAAAAATCATTACGGAACGGTTTGACAAGGGATATGTTTCAGAAGTAGATAAGTTACAAGCTGAACAACAAGAAGCCTTAGCTGCTGTAATGATTCCAAACTTCACACGTGCCATTGCTCAAACCGAAAATGCCCTTCGTGTTATTTGCGGCAACTTGCCTGATGACATTACGCGTGGCATGGAAAATGCTGAGGATGTATTTTCACCTGCAATCCCTGTGGGATTACCATCACAACTGCTTCAACGTCGCCCCGATGTTCGAACAGCAGAAGCGTCACTTCATGCACAATTTGAACGTATAGGTGTTGCACAGGCATCCATGTATCCTAACCTCAGCCTCACAGGATTGTTGGGTTTAGCCAGTCCTGAACTAAGTACTTTTCTTAAAGGTGATGCTTTTTACACTTCGGGTATAGGCGGACTTGCAGGGCCTTTATTC
The DNA here is from genome assembly GCA_031548225.1 of Apibacter sp. Taxonomy (GTDB): domain Bacteria; phylum Bacteroidota; class Bacteroidia; order Flavobacteriales; family Weeksellaceae; genus Apibacter. The sequence goes on along the minus strand of JAVBRH010000058.1, from coordinate 6,049 downwards.
CAATTCGGGCAAAATCGTCGTAAAGTTACCATAGAACGTGTTCGTACCGAAGCCACCATGCAAAATTATCAAAAAACGGTATTAAATGCCTTTCGTGAGGTAAATGATGCTCTTGTATCCTACCAAACATATAAGGAAGAGTACGAGATCCGTATGAAGCAAACTGATGCAGCTCGCAAGGCACTAAAGCTTACACAGGCCCTATACGACCAAGGCTACTCATCATATCTTGAAGTTATGATACAGGAAACCAGCCTTTTTGATGCAGAATTACAAGCCTCGGAAACATTACAACAGCAACTTTCAGCCTATGTAAATCTTTACAAGGCACTGGGTGGAGGTTGGACAAGAAGATAGTAAGCTTTTCTTGAACATATTGATAAGCTAAAATTCATGAAATACTCCAAAAAGAAAAAATAGAATTGGAAAAACTGACTAAAAACCAAAATAAAACTCAAGCCCATTTAAACTTCTAAAAAACAGGAAAAAAATAAACACCCAACTTTACATTTGCGAGTGTAAAATTGGGTGTGAATTTTGTAAAATATTGATAATCAATATTATTTGCAGAGAGGAAGGGATTCGAACCCTCGATACGGTTACCCGTATACTACCTTTCCAGGGTAGCCTCTTCAACCACTCGAGCACCTCTCTAATTATTTTTAGGTCTGCAAAAATAGTTTATTTTTTGATTTTATAAAAATTTTATTCAATAGATTTAAATAATTCTGAGGATTGACTTTCAATTTAAGAATTTATTAACAGCTAAAATCACTATTTTTGGGGTATGATTTCCGAAGGACTTGAAAATAAAATCCAATTATACGAATATTTAAAAGAGTTTGTTTCTAAAGAAAAACTACAAAAAATTGAAGCTTTAGTTCCCCAAAGAACTCATTTCATAGCTCCGGTAATAGAAGATATTTATCAATTCAGAAATGCCGGTGCTATTGTACGAAGTATGGAGGCCTTCGGCTTCCAATCCTTATATGCACTGGAAAACCGAAATTCTTTTATACCTGAAACAGCGGTATCCCGGGGAGCCGATAAATGGATAGACATTACGTATATGCAAGCAGGAACGGAATCCCTGCAAAAAATAAAGGAACAAGGATTTCAACTGGCTGCTATTTCTCCTGAAAAAAATGCAGTCGATATTCAGGATTTTGAGTTAACCCGCCCCACAGCTTTAATTTTTGGTACGGAATTTAAAGGGGTAACTAAGGAAACTTTAGAATTTGCTGATGCCTGTATTAAAATCCCTATGAAAGGTTTTACCGAAAGCCTGAATGTTTCAGTTGCGGCTGGAATTTGTTTTTATGAAATGAGAAATAAACTGGAAAACAGTAATCTGAACTGGAAATTATCAGATGAAGAAAAACTGACATTAAAAATTAAATGGGCAATGAACTCCGTAAGTTCAGGTGAGGAAATTGCCTTACACTATATAAAATCATTGAAATTATGAAAAAGCTGATTTTAAGTTTTGTTATTTCCTTTGGAGCTTTACTTCAGGCTCAAAACATAGAAGAAACCACTTTTACTGAAAAAAATAAGGTAATGAAAGCCTTTGGATTTAACAATCCGGTATGCAATCAGGATGTTTTGGTAAACAGTTGGAAAATTTTCATAAAAAAACACGGAGGAAAAGTAAAAGGCGGAATTATAAATAAGGCTACGGGCACCAATATTCAATTTGCACCTTCCGGAAAAGAATGGAACGGATATTTTGCTTACAATTACAATGAAGATAACACCATGACTATCTTCACAGCCTTTCAGGATATAACCGGTGATTTTCTGACCTCAAACAGTTCTGATGAAGTACAATCTGCAAAAGAAGCGCTGACAGAGTTTCAGTTTAACATTCAAAAAGATTGTAATCTGGATGATCTGACCCGGGCTAAAAACTACAGCAATTCTTTAAACAAAGAAAAAATACGCAATTCCGACAAGATTATATCTTTGGAAAAGAGCATACAGACGAATCAACAAAAAATAGACCTGAATGAAGGAAAAGTCCTGTCCGATAAAGAACAGGTTAACTTAGATAAACTCAGGCAAAGTGTAGCTTCCAATAAAACGGAAATACAGGCCCTTACTGACAGAAACAATATAATTGACGAAGAACTTAAAGCACAGGAACTCGTCATTCAGAGATTCCAACAAAGAAAAGACGAGCTGGAAGGAAACCCTGCCCAAACACTTAACGAAGAATCTATTGAATCGGATAATGCTTCGGCACAAGAAGAAACACCCGGAAAATTTTTTGACCAATAAATTAAAACAACACATCTTCCAAAAAAAGAAAAATATAAAATTTTGTAATAATTTAATCAATATGGAGTATTCTTTAGAAAAGCGAATAGAAATCTTAAAGGAGAAAGGTTATGACTTATCTTTAAATAAAATTATAGAAGACAGTTTCAATCATTGGAAAAAAATCCTTTTTTATGGAGTTTTCGTTATTACTTTCAGTTATTTATTCAGCAATGTAATCACCCTCTTTGTAGGCAATATCCTGGGCACTCAGGCTATTGATGCCGAATTTCAAGAGGCGATTCTGAAAATAGGTAAAAATAATCCTCAAAAAATGCTGTCATTATTCCAAGAATATATAAACAATCCGCTTATAATGAAGAAAATCCTATTTTCTTCTATCTCTGACCTCCTACTCTATCCTCTGACTGCGGGTGTGGTATATTGTGCTTATCGGATCGACAAGACCGGAACTGCTTCTTTTAAAGATTTAATCAAAGGATTTCAGGGTAATCAGTTCTTAAGTCTGGTAGGATTGGTTACTATTTTAACCTTTATCTCTTTGATAAGCATATTCTTTTTTCTCATTCCTGCTTTATATTTCATTCCTGTTTTTATTCTGGCCGGAGCTTTCATTATTATTGATAACGTTTCCCTGCCGAAAGCCATTAAATACAGTTTTCATGTTGTAAATATGAGATTCGGACAAATATTCTCTATTCTGGTTGTATCTTTCTTAATCAGTAAGGTTTTAGGGATTTTCATGTGCTTTGTAGGGGTAGTATTTACCATTCCATTTTCTTATGCTGTTGTATATTCACTTTATAAAAATACTATCGGTACTGTAGAAGTATCTGATGAGAATGGCACAGAAAATGAGGTACATATTAATAGTTAAAAAAATTATTCAAACTTCAGTCCTTTTATGCTCAATAAGGTAAAAACAAAATATAATATACTTATCCGAAAATTCCGGTATCAGAATCCGCAGATGTTTGTTTATCTGATAAGCACTTTAATTGGGATTGTGGGAGGATTAAGTGCCGTTATTTTAAAAAACTTAGTCAGCCTTACTGAAGAACTGGTTTATCACAACAAGCATATTCATTATAATTACTGGACTATTTTTTTACCGGGTATAGGTATCGTTTTAACCGTTTTATACATCCGGTATTTTGTTAAGGAAAATATCAGCCACGGAGTAGAAAAAGTATTGGCTGCCATTTCGAATAACCGGAGTAAAATAGATAAAAAAAACACCTACAGCTCGGTTATATCCAGTAGTCTGACTGTTGGATTTGGAGGGTCTGCCGGATTGGAAGCCCCGATTGTTTACACCGGAGCCGCTATTGGCTCTACCATAGCGCAAAGGTTTAATTTCAACCTGAAACTGCGTACTCTATTTATTGCCTGCGGATGTTCTGCTGCCATTGCCGGGATTTTTAAAGCTCCGATTGCTGCTATTATTTTTTCCCTGGAAGTACTCATGATTGATTTAAGTATGTGGTCTATGATTCCCATCCTGATTTCATCCACTACCGGAGCTTTGGTTTCTTATTTCCTGTTGGGAGATAATATTTCTTTTTATTTTGCCATCTTTGAACCCTTTGATAAATCAAAAATTCCTTTTTATATTTTACTGGGCGGAATCTGCGGTCTGTTTTCTCTATACTTCACAAAAACCAGTCGTTATATTGAAAAAAGGTTTTCCCAACAAAAAAATATTTATCTCAAAGCTATTGCAGGAGGATTGACTGTAGGTATCTTAATATTTATATTTCCTCCTCTCTTTGGAGAAGGTTATATAGGTCTGCAACACTTAATGAGCAATTCTCCTAGTAACATAACTAACAATTCCTTTTTTTTCTCTTTTGAAAACACGGATTATTTTCTGATTATCTTTCTCATTGCCGTTTTATTCATAAAAGTAATTGCGAGTAGCCTTACTACATCATCGGGAGGAATTGGAGGGGTCTTTGCCCCTGCCCTGTTCACCGGTGGAATCTTAGGATTTGTATTTGCAAAAATCATTAACCTCTTTAACTGGGTAAGAATTTCCGAGCATAACTTTATGCTGGTAGGAATGGCGGGAGTGATGGCCGGTATCATGCATGCTCCCATGACCTCTATCTTCTTAATTGCTGAAATCACGGGCGGATATAGTTTATTATTTCCTTTAATTATTGCCACCTCTGTCTCCTATTTGGTAAAATACAAATTTGATAAAGATTCGGTTTATACCTATAACCTGAAAAAACAAAATCAGATGATTACCCACAACAAGGATAAGGAAGCTATCCGGCGAATGAATATATACGAACTGATAGAAAGCGATTTTACACGTATTCCTTTAACCATGCCTCTATCCAGGCTTGTTAAGGAAATTATCCCCGGATCCAGCAAAAACCTCTTTGTTGTCGAAAATGTAGAAGGTAATTTTATTGGTATTATCCTGTTGGATGAAATAATGGATATTTTATTCAACAAAGAAAAATATGAACGTTTAAAGGTAATGGATGTAGTAACCCAACCACCTGCTACTCTGTCTCTAACCGACCCTAATGAAACAATATTTGAGCTTTTTGATAAAACAAACTCCTGGTATCTTCCTGTTATTGATAACCATAAATACATAGGAATGCTTTCAAAATCCAAACTGCTTCAAAAATACCGTAAACTTATTGTTGACTTTTCTGAAGATTAATCAGAAAAAGACAGGTAAAAATTCATCTTACTATTTAATAACTATTATAAAGAATAATAACCATGTTATTAATAAAAACTCTTAACCGACAGGCTAAAAAATTAAGAACGCTTTTTTCTTTTTTTCAAAATTATTAAAAAGTTTAATAATTCAAGTAGATATTTAATTTATGATTACCGATCTCTATTTGACTTTACTTTGAAACCCGGCATCAACCCGACTGTTCCATTTCCAATTCATGTAATTCCAGAAATACGACAGAGAGACAATGAACAATGTCTTGGGCTGTCATGGCTTCCTGGGAATATTTTTCAGAAGCATAATCTCCTGCCTTTCCATGAATAAAAACTCCCAGTTTGGCTGCCCGTTCGGAAGTATATCCCTGCGTCAATAATCCGGTTATTATTCCGGTCAATACATCTCCGCTTCCTCCTTTTGCCATTCCTGCATTTCCGGTAATATTGTAATAACAATTTCCATCCGGAGTCAGAATTGCCGTATTATGCCCTTTCAGGACAATGACAATCTTATGATCTTTCGCTTTTTTTCTGGCTAATTCCACCTGCTTCAACGTTGAATCGGTTTTTCCGAACAAACGTTCAAATTCTTTAGGATGTGGAGTGATAATACTATTTTCAGGTAATAAATCCAATAAGCTATTATTTTCCGCTATAATGTTTAAGGCATCTGCATCCAGGACTAACGGTTTCTTTACCTTTTTTAACAATGCTTCCAAAGCCTTTTTAGTCTGGCCCTCTAAACCCAATCCCGGACCTATACCAATAGTTACATCTTCATCTTCAGTTTCTATCTTGGAAATATGTTTTTATCCTCCGGAAATAAACATAGCCTCCGGAGATGAAAGCTGGATAATATCATATCCGCACTCTGGTGCTAAAGTAAACACCAAACCGGCTCCTACTCTTAAAGCTGCCTGGGTGGACAGGTTAATTGCTCCCATCTTACCATAACTTCCTCCAATCAACACGGATTTTCCGTAATCACCTTTATTACTCAACGGTGTTCTTTTTCTTAATTTCTCAGGAATATTTCCTTCAGAAATAATATAATTATTGGTCTTTTCTT
>JAVBRH010000075.1:0-10355 GCA_031548225.1 Apibacter sp. | reverse complement strand
TATTGGTAATTCTGCTTCAACCTTATCAAATTTATAAAATAGAAGCCGGATTTAAAGGTCTTAAAGTAAACTTACTGGGAGACAAACGGGGAGTTTCCACCATTGAAGAAGTTTCAGGACTGGTTTTATATAACAAATATTTTCAGGAAATCCATGAAGTTCCTTTAGATCAAAGGCATATTGATTATGGAAAAAATACGATTGTGGCAAAAGGGGGATTCTCATGCGATATAAGTCCTTCCTTTAACTACTCTGTAAAACCCGCTGCTGCTGCCGATATGTTCACCAACCTGAGAACTACCTACAAGTCAGGCGGTTTGAAAGAAGTAGAACAGGGATGGCTAAAGAATGCCATTTTAGGAGCTATTAACGATGTTTCCAATACTTTTGTTATTGACGATATCTTCAACAACCGGCAAAAATTTGAAGTGGCTATCTTACAGGAAGCCAATAAGAGAGCAGGAAAATGGTTTGATATAAGCCAGTTGAAAACCAACATCCAGCCACCGCCAAGTATCCGGCTATCCATAGAAGCAAAAGCCAAAGCCGTTCAGGATGCCATTACCTCAGAAGCCCAGGCTCAAGCAGCAAGAGCCGATGCTGAAAGAAAAATAGCCCTGGCAAAAGGAGACAGTGCCACCGTAGTTATTGCCGCACTTGCGGAAGCAAAAGCCACCAAATTAAAACAACAGGAGCTCACCCCTCTGTACATTGAATATATGAGAATTCAAAAATGGGACGGAGTATTACCTTCCACAATGACAGGAAGTAATTCTTCATCTTTATTGAATATTAAATAAACCTAAAAATCAATTCTTAGATAATTCTAAAAAAACAACCCTATTTAGGTATGTCTTTAGATTGTTGATTAACAACTCTCTAAAGTCTTTTCACCTTGTACAACAGTTCTTTTTACTTCTTATAAAATGGATGAAATTTCTCTATGGTATCCCGAAGCTGTTGTTTATCTAAATGGGTATAGATTTCCGTGGTGGTAATACTTTCATGCCCCAGCATTTGCTGTATGGAACGCAGATCTGCTCCGTTTTTTAACAGTACAGTAGCAAAGGAATGCCGAAAGGTATGAGGAGATATGTTCTTTTTAATACCTGCTTTTTGTGCTGCATTTTTCACTATAATAAAAATCATTTCCCGGGTCAGCTTCCCCCCTCTTCTATTCAGAAATAAAATATCTTCACATTTGGACTTTATTTTCTGATGGGAACGAACAGTATCTTTATAAATATTTATATACTTTATCGTCCAGTCCGAAATAGGAACCAAACGCTGTTTATCCCCTTTTCCTATTACCCGGATAAAATTCTCTTCAAAAAACAAATCGGACAACCGAAGGGTTATTAACTCCGAAACCCGTAGTCCACACCCGTACAGGGTTTCAATAATCGTACGGTTTCTTTCTCCTTCGGGTTGGGATAAATCTATGAAATCAATAATCTTTTCTATTTCTTCATGGCTTAAAGTATCCGGAAGCCGTAATCCCATTTTGGGACTTTCCAGCAGTTCGGCTGGATTGTCCTCCCGTCTTTCTTCCAACTGAAGAAATTTAAAAAAGGATTTCAGGGAAGAAATTAAGCGGGCTTGTGATTTTACGGATTGGGAACTTCTGGCAAAATCATAGACAAATTCCTGTATGAAATTTTTGTTTATTGTATATGGATTCCATTCTTCCTGTTCTTCTGCAAATTTTTTCAGTTTATTCAGATCTCTTCTGTAAGCCAAACGGGTATTTTCGGAAAGTCCCTTTTCCAGCCACAAATATTCCTGAAAATCATCGATTGCCGACACCCAGTCCATAATAAATTATGTTGAATAATTAAATTGAAAAAGCTATTAGCTATTAACCGATAGCCTTTAGAGAGATTCTTCACTCCGCTTCGCTCTGTTAAGAATAACAATTCCCCCGACCCGCCCTCCTTCGGAGGGTTGGGAGAATTTATCGGCCCATTGGTATATTAGCAATTTGCACAATACAGAAAATAGTATTATTTATTTTTTACTGCCAAAACCTGGGAAACCGCTTCTTTTATTATTCCTGCTTTTTTTGTCAGTTCTTCATCCGTCCACAACAGGGAAATAGGAATCGTTACTGTTCTTTCCATGATCCTGTCCGACTGAGAATAATCTGCATTAGTATAGTTAGGAAGCAATTCTTTATGTTCTTTATATAAAGGTGCCAAAGTCTTCAACAATTTCAGATGATCCCATTTTCTGATATAATGCCAGTTATTGTCATACCAATAAGCATTTCCAATCCCTTTGGAACTCAATGCCTGGGAAACATTTTTAGCCAGTTCTCCTGAAGGTAAGAATATACTAAGAAAAGAGGCATTGTCTCCTGATTCATCCGGTATTCTTCTAAAATTCACCCCTTCCACTTCCTGCAAAGCATCTTTAAATATCTTTTTGTTTTTTTTCTGGATGGAGAGTATCTGATCCAATTTTCCAAACTGGGCTAATCCTACGGCAGCATTTAATTCCGAAATTCTGAAATTCAATCCTAAGTTCGGATGATTTTCCGCCCCCCTGTTGGTTCCTATGTGGTCGTGTCCGTGGTCTGTATATTGGTCGGCATGAAGATAATATTCTTCCTTGTTGGCAAGAACAGCTCCACCTTCCCCGCAGGTAACCGTCTTTACAAAATCAAAGGAAAAACACCCCAAATCTCCGATAGTTCCTAAATATTTACCTTTAAATGTGGCCCCAAACGACTGGCAGGCATCTTCTATTAATAATATATTGTGTTCCCGGGCTATGCTCAAAAGGGCAGTAAGATCTGCCATAGCTCCACACATATGAACCGGCATAATTACTTTGGTTCTTGGAGTAATGGCTTTTTTAACAGCCTCCGGATCCATTGTCAATGTTTCATCAATATTTACCAGAACGGGAATGGCTCCTACACTCAATACCGCCTCAAAACTGGCAACAAAGGTAAATGTTGGGAGAATTACCTCATCTCCAGCTCCTACTCCGGCTGCATTCAATGCAGTTAACAGGGCGGTTGTTCCGCTACTGGTCAATTGCACATGATTTACCTTCATTCTTTTTTGGATCGCCTGTTCAAATTCTTTTGCTTTCCAATGGTTATTTCTCACGGATTCGAAATTATAACGCATAAGAATTCCGCTCTCAATTACGTCATTCAGGTGTTTTTTTTCTTCTTCACCCCAAAGTTCATATCCTGGCATAAAAAATATTTTAAATTATTATGTTTTGTGAATTTGTAAAAATGTAAAGACAAAGGTATAAATTTGGATGGACAAAATGGAAATATTCCAATAAAAAAGAGGGGAATATACCAGCAGGGTTGATTTCCAAGGATAAATAATTGTTTTTTCAAACTAATTAAATTCCCAACTTGGCAGAAAGTCAATTAACTGTATAGGCCCCTCACTAAAAGACATATTATTAAATAGTACTACTTTTCTGTTATTCTAAAATGATCTATCGTTCTTACAAAAATAATGATTTTTTCTAAAAACTCTATACAAATATAAGTGAAATCATTAAAAAAAAGCAAACTCTGATATAAATCATCTTATTATACATTTATTTTATTTCATTATTAATTGTGTCAATGTGCTAATTTGCCAATTAGCTAATTATACGATTTTTTTTTCAATGAAGTAAGAATCTCTTTTTAAAAGCTATAGCCGTCAGCTAATAGGAAATAAGATATAAGTTTTAAATAAAAAACATATATTTGTCAAAATCGAAAAAAATGACACAAGAATATTTTTCACAATTTCTCAAAGAAAATCTTCCTATTGCCGATGTTGCAGGAATTACACTAAAAGAATATTCAGATTCCGGTTCTCAAACCGAAGTTACCCTGTCGTTCATGAATCAGAATCCGTTCAGATCTATGTTTTGGGCAGTTCAGGGAATGGCTGCGGAACTATCAACCGGGGTTTTATGTATCAATAAAATTGCAAAATCCGGGGCAAATATCTCCATGCTGGTTATAAAACAGGAAGGAAATTTCACTAAAAAGGCAGTCGGAAAAATTACTTTTACCTGCACCCAGGGAGAAGATATTAATGAAGCACTTCAAAAAGCTATAGATACTAAAGAAGGTCAGATAGCAGTTATCAAATCCGAAGGAAAAGATAAAGCGGGAGATGTGGTTGCTACTTTTTATTTTACCTGGAGTTTTAAAGTAAAGGAATAAAAATTATTTATCAAATTACCTGTTAACGAATTGCCTTATTTTTATCTCTAATTATATAGAATATTTTCAATTTACTTAACTTGAGATAACTAAATTTTCAATTTTATTTGCTATATTTGAAATATAATTCTAATAAAATAAAAACCATGACAACTGAAAACGGAGATAGAGAAATAGATTTTGATCCTCTAAAAGATCGCCTGGATGATTCTTATGAAGAAAAAAAATACAATCCGGAAACGGATGATACGGATTTTGATTCCGGCAAGGACCATCTGGATGATTCTTATGAAGAGGAAGGATATGATCCGAAAGCTGATGATACGGACTTCAGCGCCTCAAAAGACTCACTGGATGATTCTTTCGGGGGATAAAACCTTGTAAAAAAAAGTTTCCTGTTCTAATTTCCTGGAAGAAATGAAGCATCTGACTCTGGAAAAATTTGTTGATTGGATGCAAGATTATCGGCGGGATAAATCTGTGACCGAAGATTCTCTCATTGAAGATGATATGGGAATCACTGGTGATGACGGAACGGATTTATTGTTGGATATAGAAAAGGAATTTGACATTAGTTTTTTGGGAAACGACGGTTCCATAAGAGAAGCCTTCAACCTTCAGCCGAATGAATATTTGTTTCATAGCGAAGGAGTAAGAGGAATTTTCGACTTTTTGTTTAAACCTAAAGAAATTGTCAAGCCCCTAACAGTGAGGCAACTTTATGAAGTAATCATTTCCTTAAGTTCTTAAGGAATAGTTCTAACTATAAAGATACAAAAAATAGACCTATAAACCTAATAATAAATCCACAATAAGACCGGCTTTTTTTGTTTCTTTAACAACCCATCCACATACGTCATCATTTCATTGCTGGTTACAGGACAGCCCAAACTCCATCCTAAAGGAAGATGTTCCGGATAAATTTCCTCATCGGGAACAGGATCGTATGAATGCAGCACGACAATGCGCTTATACGCATTATTGTTGCTCTTTTCCAGACCGTACATCTTATAATGTATTTTAATTCCCCATTTGCTGGGAGCACGCTCTCCCAATCTGTATTTTCCCAGAGAAGTGCAATAACTTCCGTTCTCATTACTGAAAACCGGGGTTTCCTGGGTGCTTCCCCTTCCCATACCATGAGCGCATAGGGCCTGATAGCTTAATGTGTCTTTTTTTAAATCCCAGACAAACATCCGGTTCTTTCCCGACGGAATTTTCATATCAACTAAAACACAAAAATCCGTACTGTATTTATTTTCAGTGCAAAACTCTAAAGCCTCTTTTGCTTTTTTCTTTAAAATTCCATATCTGTCCTCTTCCTGTTTTCCTTCACTTTTTTGAAATATTGAAGTTTTATCACCTACTTGTTCATATTTTACGCATGATATAAACAAAAAAAACAAAAACACTATTCTAAAATAAAAACGAAACATAAGATCCGGAAATTTACTAGGGTTATTTAATTACCAATACAACTTAATATAACAGAATTTTATTGTAAGATTTTCTTTTTTATTTTTAAATTTCATTACTTTTACTTCAAAAATGGCAGTCAGGATAATAAAACAACCTAATTATAAATGGATTGATTTACTCAACCCGGAAAAAGAGGAACTTCAAAAAATTGCCGAAGAGTACAATCTGAATTTTTATAATCTTGCAGACAGCCTGGAGCCGAACCACCTGCCTAAATTCGAAGCCCAGGAGAATATTAATTTCATGATTGTAAGAATAATCCATAAGGAATACAGAAGTACCAGTACTTCTGTTGAAGGCCTGAGTAATAAAATCGCCATTTTTTATAACGACCGAATCATTGTAACCATCCATAGAATTGAAATAGGTTTTTTAAGTGATTTGATGGAAAAAATGGGAGAAACCGGAAAAACATCTACGGCCAACAGTCTTATTATAAAAATATTGTGGAATGTCTTAAACACATATCAATCTCCTATTTTTCATATTTTTGACCAGCTGAACGAGTTTGAAAACAAACTTTTTTTACGGGAAATTCCCAAAAACATGCTGCAAAAAATTTACCTTCTGAAAAGAAGAGCCAATCTGTCAAAAAAGATCCTGCTCCTAACCGAAGAAGCGATTAATTCTATAAAACCTTCCCGTCAGGAAAGACCTGCTTATCATGACCTTAAGGATTTATATACCAAATTACGGACTTTCTACGATCAGGTAATTGAAGATTTGAATAACGTACTCAACATTTATATTTCTTTATCCTCGCAGAAAACCAATGAAATCATGAAAACCCTTACGGTCTTTTCCATATTTTTTATGCCACTCACTTTCATTGCCGGAATTTATGGAATGAATTTCAGGTATATGCCGGAACTGGAGCAAAAATGGGGGTATCCGGTCATTATGATCGTCATGACTATAATTACTGCAGTTATTTATTACTGGTTAAAAAGGAGAAAGTGGTTATAAGGAAAAATAAGGCTGACAGCTATAGCTACCAGCCCATAATCTTTTAAATCTTAGCTGTGAATCGCCCTTTTTCCGGTGGCATCCAGGGCTGCTTCCTTGATGGCCTCAGCATAGGTCGGATGTGCATGGCTCATTCTTGAAATATCCTCAGCAGAAGCCCGGTATTCCATCAGGGAAACTGCATCTGCAATCAGATCTGCTGCACGGGCAGCAATAATATGCATTCCTAATACCTCATCGGTCGATTCGTCTGCCAGGATTTTCACAAATCCGTCCACATCCCCGCTGGCTCTGGATCTTCCCAATGCCCGCATGGAGAATTGTCCGGTTTTATATTTTCTTCCTTCCTCCTTTAGTTGTTCTTCGGTTTTTCCTACTCCGGCAACTTCCGGCCAGGTATAAACCACCCCAGGAATCAGGTTATAATCTATATGAGGTTTTTGTCCGGCCAGTTGCTCCGCCACCAAAACTCCTTCTTCTTCCGCCTTGTGTGCTAGCATAGCTCCCTGAACTACATCCCCGATAGCATAGATGTTAGGGATATTGGTTTGCAGATGTCCGTTCACTTTCACTCTTCCTCTTTCATCCACTTCCACTCCCACATTTTCCAATCCAAGTCCGTCCGTGTAAGGTCTTCTTCCTACCGCTACCAGACAGTAATCTCCTTCAAAGGAAACTTCTGCTCCGTTCTTATCTACTGCCTGTACGGTTACTTTATCTCCCTGACGTGTTACATCGGTAACTTTAGTGGAAAGGGAGAATTTCATTCCCTGTTTCTTTAACACTTTTTGCAGTTCTTTGGATAAAGCTCCGTCCATAGTCGGAATCAACCGGTCTAAAAATTCCACCACAGTAACTTCTGCTCCCAATCTTTTATATACGGAACCTAATTCCAGTCCTATCACTCCCCCTCCGATAACTATCAAATGTTTGGGTATTTCTTTAAGGTTCAGAGCTTCAGTAGAAGTAATAATCCTTTCTTTATCTACAGGAGCAAAGGGTAAGTTTACCGGCTTGGAACCTGTGGCTATGATAAAATATTTGGATTCTATTTCTTCACTGCTTCCGTCTTCTTTTTTTACCGCTATTTTGGTGTTGGAAATAAAAGTTCCCAATCCGTGAAAAACAGCAATGTTATTTTTATCCATTAAGTAGTTAACTCCTTTGGTATTTTGATCTACCACTTCATTTTTCCGCTCAATCATTCTTCCCAAATTCACTTTGGGCTCATTAATTTCAATTCCGAAACTTTCAAAGTTGTGCTGGGCATTATGAAAATGTTCAGATGAATCCAATAAGGCCTTGGACGGAATACAGCCTACATTCAGGCAGGTTCCTCCCAGTGTGGTATATTTTTCTACTATTGCGGTTTTAAATCCTAATTGCGCACAGCGTATCGCTGACACGTATCCTCCAGGCCCTGAGCCAATGACTACTATATCAAAATTATTCATGGTTTTATTTTATATTCTTTGTTTTCCAAATATATAAAATCTTTTTGAAGTTGAAAAAAAGCTGTTAGCTAATGTGTCGGTGTGTCGATTAAGTAAAAAGTAGAATGTTAAAAGACGATTTTAAATATAAGACTTTTTCTTTTTTCTAACTTCGTACTTAATGAGATTCTTCACTCCGCTTAGAGTTACACTCGCAAACTTCAAAAAAGGTATACTTTTTTTCGTTTGTGTTCAGAAAGACACATCCTGCTTCCCTTATATCTTACTCCTTATGGCTTATATCTAAAATCTATCCGCTCTTTATTTCCATTTCCAATCCAGCATTTTTACATATTGGATATTGTATTTCTGAGAAAGGGAAGATATTTTTTCGAGAAGTTCTTCTTTGTTTTCAATTTTCTGTTTGGGAATAATTATATTCTTTCCTCCTTTTAATTTGAGAAAAATATGGGTGGATATTTCGAAAATTATTTCTATATCTGAAATGGGAATTATTCCTTCTTCTTTCCCATTGGAAAGGGTGATATCATTTCCTATTTTCAGCCAAAGATTTTCGAGGTTAGATTTTTCAAAATTCCTATACACAAATCGTTTAAAATACCTTTTGTAAATCCAACGGGAATACATCGGATAAATAAGTACAAATCCTATACCAAACAAGATAAAATAAGCTGCCAGATATATATCTTTTTGTATATAAAACAATACGGACAAAATAAGGAATGCAGAAGTCCAAAGGATTAATCCTCTTGTTCTTTGCCGGCTTACTGTCTTGTTTTGAGAAGCACTAAAAAGCTGATGGGTTAAATAATCCTCTGCTGTAATCTTATATTGAAATGTGGATTCTTTCATTTTCTTTGTTTTTTTTCGAATGTAAAATTATCCCATTATCAAAACCAATATTTATCCTGTTTTTTGATTTTAAGATTAAAATCTAATCAGGGCACTTCCCCAGGTAAATCCGCTTCCGAATGCTGCCAGGCAGACTAAATCTCCTTCTTTGATTCTATTTTGCTGAAAGGCTTCGCATAAAGCAATAGGAATAGAGGCTGCTGTGGTATTTCCATATTTGTTTATGTTATTGAACACCTGATCGTCTCTTAGTTCCAACTGATTTTTTATGAATTGTGAAATTCTCATGTTTGCCTGATGGGGGATTAATAAATCCATATCCTCCAGTTCATATCCTGCATTTTTAAGCGAAGTCCGGATGGTTTCTTCAAATCTTATTACTGCATGTTTGAATACATGATTTCCATTCATAACAGGATAAAGCATTTCAAAATCGGGTTCATAATCTTCTTCCAGCATTTTATCTATCCAACCGTATTTTGTTCCGGGAAATTTCATAGCTAATTCTTCGGCATACTTCCCTTCGGAATGCAGGTCTGTAGTAAGGATTCCTTTTCCTTTTTCTTCGGAAGCAGTTAAAATTACGGCCCCTGCCCCATCTCCAAAAATTACGGAAACCGCTCTTCCACGAGTCGTCATATCCAAGGCAAAGGAATGTACTTCCGCACCTACTACCAAAATATTTTTATAAGTTCCTGTTTGTATAAATTTATCTGCAACAGATAATGCATAAACAAACCCGGAACACTGATTTCTAACATCTAATCCTCCTATGGTATCACATCCTAAAGATTCTTGTAACAATAAGGCATTTCCGGGAAAATAATAATCCGGGCTCAGGGTTGCAAAAATGATAAAATCTATATCTTTTCCGGTAAGTCCTGCATTTTCCAATGCTTTTACTGCTGCCTGATGCGCTAAATCGTGGGTGCTTTGTGTTCCTTTAGGCAATAACCTTCTTTCTTCTATCCCTGTTCTTTCTAAAATCCATTCATGGCTTGTGTTCATTTTGGATTCTAAGTCCTTGTTTGTGACAATGTTCTCAGGCACATGATATCCTAATCCTCTAATAACACTACTTTTCATTTAAGTTAAAATTTTTTAAAAGTGTAAAGATAGCACCTTTTCTTTCTTCATACAGAATAATATTTCGCAATCTGGCTATCTATTTATATGTTTTTTTATATAAAAAATTAAAATATAGTTTAATATGATAATATTTAAGAGCAAGAACTTCAATAAAAAGAAGAATTTCCTTTTAAAAAGTTCCTTTCCGATATTTCTTAATATGGATTAATTTTTTATAACTTTTTCAAAAGTGAATTTATATTAACTTTATCATTAATGATCTTATACAGGGAATCCACTGAAATTCTTTCCTGTGACATTGTATCCCGATATCTTATGGTAAC
>JAVBRH010000055.1:0-10427 GCA_031548225.1 Apibacter sp. | reverse complement strand
TTCTTTCACATGCTCATAATCACTATGCAGTAAAAAGTTAACTTTTTTACCCGAATCACTTAAAATTCCTCCATAAAATCCTCCAATAGCCCCTGTTCCTATAACTCCGTAAGTCAAATCAGTCATGATTGATTTTTTTACTAAATTATTTAAAAAATAAATTCAAATACTATTTTTTTCATTTACTTCTTTCGTTTATATCCATTTTTTACCTTTGTGTTACAAACTTAAAATAAAATAAATCTTAATTTCCAATAATAAGTTGAATAATTCTGTTTCCCAACCTAAACTTACTCCTGGTGTTCTCTGGCTGATGACTATCGGGGCAGGACTCGTAGTCGCCAATAATTATTACAATCAGCCTCTTTTGGGACTAATGGCTAAGGATTTTCAGGTAAGTGAATCCCAGATCAGCGGAATCCCTATGTTTACCCAGATAGGGTATGCCTGCGGACTTTTCTTTTTTATTCCCCTGGGGGATATGTTTAAAAGAAAGAAAATGATTCTGGTTGACTTTGTTTTCAATATCGCCAGTTTATTGGCTATGGCGCTTAGTCCTTCTGTGCATCTGCTGCTTCCCATGAGTTTTATTATCGGTTTTACTTCCGTGATCCCTCAGTTATTTATCCCGATGGCAGCGACCCTGGCAACTCCTGAAGAAAGGCCCAAAGCTGTAGGTATTGTAATGAGTGGTTTACTGGTAGGAATTTTAAGCTCACGGGTTTTAAGCGGATATGTGGGAGATGTATTAGGATGGCGGGAAATGTACTATATAGCTGTAATAATAATGGTTGTTTTATTTATCCTGATTTATTTTAAACTTCCTGAAGTCTATCCCGGATTTAAGGGAACCTACAAAGACCTGTTATCTTCCCTTTATCGGCTCTTTACCTCCGATTATTCCCTTCGGCTGGCTGCATTGCGGGGTGGATTAAGTTTTGCTTCTTTAAGCGCTTTCTGGACTCCTTTGGTTTTTCATTTACAACAGGCATTTCATTTAAACGACGGAGATGCCAGCAATATAGCCGGAAAATTCGGTCTGGCAGGCGCCTTCGGCGCCGTAACGGCTGCCTTTACAGGAAAAATTCTATCCCGATACAGTAAAAATACCTGTTTATTTTTCTCTATTTTGCTTATTATCTTTTCCTGGTGGATCTTCTATCAGGGAGGCTCTACCTACATTGGTATGATTCTGGGAGTTATCCTGATAGACATAGGAGCACAAGCCACCCATATCACCAATCAATCCATTATTTTTGGCAATCATCCGGAAGCAGCAAACCGGGTAAACACCATTTATATGACCAGTTATTTTATTGGAGGTTCTCTGGGTACTTTTACTTCAGCCTATGCTTTTGAACATTACGGCTGGACAGGAGTAGTCCTTACAGGGGGATTAATGGCTGTTCTCATGCTGATAGTGCAGATTGTTTCCGGAAGAAAATCAAATAACTAAAAAAATAAAGCCGGCTGTTTCACAGCCGGCTTTAGTATACTGAAAATTTTTATTAAAATTTATAAGCTCCTCCTATCCCGATACTTCCGAAAATATCAGACCCTCCTTGGGTAATTCCCGTACCATATAAAAATACCTGGAAAAATTCCTGATCCCATCCTACTTTAGGACGATAGTAAAATCCTGTATCCTTGTTACTTTCAGTAGCTATAGCTACTCCTAAATCAACACCGGCAAAAAATTGTTGGGCAAAATAATATTCTCCTGTTACTGCTAAAGGAATAAATCCAAAATCTTTTGCTTTTATTTTATAGTGCTGGCCATATACATTATCTATATCCTTGCCAAAAAAATGAGAATATCCTGTGGAAGCTCCTATCTTCAAATTCTCCACCGGTTCCCAAAAAAGGTAAGAAATATCTAATCCTAAGTTAAAATTTGAATAATCTGAAGCATCCGCTATCGGAATCCCTAAATAAACACCCGCTTTAAATCCCGTTGTCTGTGCCGATAAAAGAACACTTAACGTCAAAATCGGAATTAAAAATAACTTTTTCATTTTTTTCTCTATTTTTTTATTACTAATATCATTTATCCAAAACTATACCAAAATGCATTGTACAGACCGATTAGTTGGAATAATTCGGGGCTTCCTGAGTAATAATAACATCATGCGGATGGCTTTCTTTCAATCCTGCTGAAGATATTTTGACCATTTTACTATCTGTCTGTAACACTTTTATATCTTTCGTTCCGCAATATCCCATTCCGGCACGGATACCTCCACAAAGCTGATAAACTACATCCGACAATTTTCCTTTATAAGGAACTCTTCCTTCAATTCCTTCCGGAACGAGTTTTTTGGCTTCAGACTGGAAATACCGGTCTTTACTTCCTCTTTTCATAGCGGAAAGAGATCCCATTCCCTGATAACTTTTAAACTTTCTTCCCTGGAAAATAATTTCATCTCCCGGAGCTTCTTCCGTTCCGGCAAATAAGGATCCTAACATAACACAAGAGGCACCACTCGCTATTGCTTTTACAATATCTCCTGACAGTTTTATTCCTCCGTCTGCAATTACCGGAATATTCTTTTTAGCTGCATACTCAAATACGTTATAAATAGCGGAAAGTTGGGGAACTCCTACTCCGGCAACCACACGCGTAGTACAGATAGAACCCGGACCTACACCCACTTTAAGGGCATTGGCTCCTGCTTCGATCAAATCTTTCGCTGCCTCGGCGGTAACAATGTTTCCTCCCACGATATCCAGTTCCGGAAAAGCTGCCCGTATTTCTCTTATTTTATTCAATACATTAATGGAATGTCCATGAGCTGAATCCACAGCTATAATATCTACTCCTGCATTAACTAAAGCCTCTACTCTTTCCAAAGTATCATTTCCCACTCCCACTCCGGCACCTACTCTCAATCTTCCGTCAGAGTCCTTGCAGGCATTCGGATATTCCAGCAAATTGTCTATATCTTTAATGGTAATTAAACCGATCAGCTTTTTATTCTCATCAATAATAGGAAGTTTTTCGATCCTGTTATCCAATAAAATTTCTTTAGCCTGTTCCAAAGAAGTATCCCGGGAAGAAGTAATGAGATTCTCCTTGGTCATAATTTCTTCTACCTTTCGCTGAAGGTTTGACTGATATTTTATATCCCGGTTTGTAATTAGCCCCACCAGCGTACTATCCTCTTCAATTACAGGCAACCCCGAAATCCGGTACTCCTGCATCAAATCCAGTGCATCCTGCAAAACATGGTTCCGGCTCAATGTAACAGGATTGGAAATCATTCCGTTTTCCGTTCTTTTCACTTTATTTACCTCCGTTGCCTGTTCTTCTATGGACATATTCTTATGGATAAATCCTATTCCTCCTTCACGGGCCAGGGCAATCGCCAACGCGGACTCGGTCACCGTATCCATGGCTGCCGACACAATAGGAACACCTAATTTTATTTTTTTGGTAAGATGGGTTTCCAGAGAAACCTGAGAAGGTAAAATTTCCGAATAGGAAGGGATAAGAAGGACATCGTCAAAAGTGATTGCTTCCTCTACAATTTTGGTGTTAAGTGACATATACGCTTTTGCCATGCAAATATACACTATTTTTCATAAAGTAAAAAATTATACTTGATAAAAAACTTAACACTCTGCTATGGTTACCGGAATACTGACCGCCAGTCCTCCTTCCGAAGTTTCTTTGTATTTGGAGTTCATATCCAGTGCAGTCTGCCACATGCTTTTAATTACTTCATCCAGAGTTACCCGCGCATTTTTCGGATTGCTCTCCATGGCTATATTGGAAGCGGTTATTGCCTTAATAGCTCCCATTGTGTTTCTTTCTATGCAGGGAATCTGAACCAGTCCGCGTATCGGATCACAGGTTAATCCCAAATGGTGTTCCATAGCTATCTCTGCTGCCATTAAAACCTGATCCGGAGTTCCTCCCATTATCTCGGTCAATCCGGCTGCTGCCATCGCCGAAGATACCCCTATCTCCGCCTGACATCCTCCCATTGCCGCCGAAATGGTGGCATTTTTCTTAAAAATGGTACCTATCTCTCCTGCTGTTAGTAAAAAATCTATAATGTGTTTTTCCGTTTTTCTCCGGGTAAACAAATGGGCATACATCAAAACGGCCGGAATCACACCTGAAGCTCCATTGGTTGGAGCTGTAATAATCCTTCCGAAAGAAGCGTTTTCTTCATTTACAGCAAGGGCGAAACAGCTAATCCATTTGTTTATTTTCGTGAAATTAGTTCCGGAATCCTTTACCAGCCGCATCCATTCATCCACATTAGCCGCATGCTCCCCTTCCAGTAATTTATCATTCAGGTCAAAGGCCCTTCTCCTCACATTCAATCCTCCGGGTAAAACTCCCTGTGTATTGACCCCTCTGTAAATACAGTCCTTTATATGATGCCATATTTCCAGCAGCTCACTCACTATCTCTTCCAAAGGACGCCATGCCTGTTCATTCCACAAAACCAATTCACTTGTTCGTAAGTTCAGCTTTTCACAATTATTCAAAATATCCTGCCCCCGATGGCAAGGATAAGGAGTACTGATGGCATGTTCTTCAATGGTATTTTCTTCCCCTGTGGAAACAAATCCCCCTCCCACCGAATAATACTCCTGTTTAAGCTCTTTCCCGTTAACCAGAATTGCGGTAAAAATCATTCCGTTGGGATGAAAAGGCAACGATTCGTCAAAATGAAACCGGATATCTTCCGAAAAATTAAAGGGAATTTCTTTTTCCTGTGCCAGATTTAGTTTCCGGGATTTTTTAACTTCTTCCACCTTAGCCTGAACCGAAGTAGTATTAATCTTTTTAAAATCTTCACCGGCAAGCCCCATTAGCACTGCAATATCCGTTCCGTGCCCTGCTCCCGTTTTAGCCAGCGAGCCGTATAAATCCACTGTCACAGATTCTACTTCCGAAAGAGAACTAACTTCCTTTATCTGGGATATAAAAAGTTCTGCTGCATTCCACGGGCCCATAGTATGGGAACTGGAAGGTCCTATTCCTACCTTAATAATCTCAAAAATACTGATGGATTTCACTTTCTGGTCTTTATTTATCATTATAACAAAACTACTAATTTTTTAACGATTATAGCCGCCATTACAAATTTTAAATTCCTTTTATTTTATCTCTTTAGGATAAAATAAAATACAAGATAAAATAAGACGGGTAAAAATTACTATATTTAAATACGGGATAAGATAAATGCGCAACATAAACACAAGAAAACATATTATTAAATTAATATGAAATAAATCATTTTACTTAAGTTAATGATTATATTTTGTATTATTGTATAACAATAGAATATAATTATTAATATATAAACTGGTACTTATGAAATATAAATTAATTCTTTAAAAAATTTAATTAGGTATTAATACCTTAATTTAAAATAATATAACTAATTATAATTTTAACTATGAATGTGAGAAAAATTTATTTTTTGTTGTTCTTTGTTTTTATGGGTTTGCCTTTCTTTTGCCAGGCACAACTCTCAAAAACTTTGGATGTAACAACTCCGGGTACCCTCTCTCAATTAATTGGGGCGGACAAGACCACAACTACGAGCCTTACCCTCACGGGGACTATCAATGATGCGGATTTCCAGACAATCAAAGGCATGTCTGTCCTACGGTTTCTGGATATACAAAATGTAAATTTACAGAATGGAACTATGCCCAATAGTGCTTTATTCGGATGCAAAGGACAGGTTATACTTCCTTCAACCCTAAAAATTATTCCTGCTTTTGCTTTCCAAAGCTTCAATGGTTCTGTTACCCTGCCTCCGGTATTGGAAACAATTGCCCGGGCAGCCTTTTATAATGCTTCCGTAGATAAACTGGACTTCTCTAACTGCCCTAACCTGAATGAAATCGGAGAAAGTGCTTTTAGATATGCTAAAATTAATTCAGGGATACTCAATTTTGAAAATAACCTCAACCTGACCGCTATGACGAATGCTTTCTTAGATTATACCGGACATGTAACCCTGCCTAAAAACCTCAAAATCATTACTTCTTATACTTTCCAAAGCTTCAATGGTTCTTTTACCCTGCCTCCGGTATTGGAAACAATTGCCCGGGCAGCCTTTTATAATGCTTCCGTAGATAAACTGGACTTCTCTAACTGCCCTAACCTGAATGAAATTGGAGAAAGTGCTTTTAGATATGCTAAAATTAATTCAGGGATACTCAATTTTGAAAATAACCTCAACCTGACCTATATGACGAATGCTTTTACTGGTTATACCGGGCACGTGACCCTGCCTAAAAACCTCAAAATCATTCCTTCTTATGCTTTTAATGCTTTTACCGGAACCGTTACCCTGCCTCCGGCATTGGAGAAAATTGAGAATTATGCTTTTGTTAATAGCATTATAAAGGAAATAGAATTTCCTTCTTCCCTTCAGTATATTGACACCAATGGTTTTTACAACTCTACGGCACTGGAAAAAATAACCAGCAATAATCCTGTTCCTCCAGGATTAGGAAATACGGTTTTTTATAAGGTAAATCCACAAACCACCCAACTCATTGTTCCTGCAGGTGCCGAATGTTTATACGGACAAACTACCCAATGGAAAGATTTCTTACCCGGAGTGGATTTGACTACTTGTACACCAAAAGAACCTGAACCTGAGCCTGAGCCTATTCCACAGGACCCCTATACTATAGACTTAAGTACTGCCCGGAATGATGACGGAACAACCATGCCGATAGGGGCTATAGAACCCAACTGGTATTATTCCACTCTTGATGGTCAGTGGCTAAATGCTGAAGTAAAAGGAACCCGGACTAATTGGAGTATTCCTTATATAGGGGACAAGAATGATAATAACTGGATTACCTGGAACACAGTATATCCTGGTGGAAGGCATTTTTTCAAAAGCAGGACTTTTGAAATTAAAACCGATGGAAAGCTTTTTTACAGGGCTTTAGCCTATGTTAAGCATTTGAGTTATTTAGTAAAAATAAATAACGATGGAACCGAAACGGAAACATTAATTGCACAAACGATTTACCATGACTGGTCTGCAAATTGGTTGGGATATTTGAATTCCTGGAATCCGGAACTGGAAAATTATCCGGTTGCCCCGGGAAAATACTATTTAAAGGTAGATGCCTCTTCTGAAGGCAGTAGTGCTTACAGCGTAAGTATGGCTGCTTGTGCCTATATTAAGACTAAAGCAGAAAAAGACGATACCCTTGCTCCCAACAGTTATATATTTGACATAAATGAAGCTAAGGCCAATAATTATGGGGGAATCTATATACCGGTACAAAAGGCTTATGATATGTGGGGCAAAAACAAATATTTTAGTAGCACCTCCATCTCCGGTACTCCATCCGCATCTATCTACTGGGAAGACGTTTCCGGACTTATTCAATCAGCTCAGATAGTAGGATCAGGAGAAACTGCTAAAATACAGGTAATGGTAAACAAACTCAGGGGTAAAGGGAATGCGGTAATCGCCTTTCATTCCGGGCCTAACGGAAACTCTTCCGATCCGGTTTACTGGAGCTGGCATGTCTGGGTAACCGATGACCCTGCCCAGGGTGTTGAATACGGACATTCCGGATACCCTGAAAGAGATATTGATGGAAATGAATTTGTACCTAAATTCATGGACCGAAACCTGGGAGCTACCAGCAATAATTTCCTGGGTAATGACTGGAATAAATCCGGAGGACTTTATTATCAATGGGGTAGAAAAGATCCGATTCCTCCGTTGGTTTACAAAGACCAGACTCGGTATAACGTGGCCGGAACTGTTGGCAGATTTGACTCCGACTCTTATTATGGGGGCCAGGGTGTTGTTAGCAGACAATTTACTGATATTGCAGATAATATTAAATACAGTGTGCAACATCCGTTTCTACTTATTAATGCTCCGGGTAATGAACATTGGTTCTCTGACAAAGGAATGGCATCAACAGAAACTGATATGGCTTTTGACTTATGGGGAGATACCTCAGAAGGAAAAGTGGGAGGAGTTATAGGGGATCAAAACTCTACCTATAAACTGAAATCTCCTTTTGACCCTTGTCCTGACGGATGGAGAGTCCCTTCCTTCAGAGCCAGAACCTCTACAGCAAGTGTATTTTCTCCCTGGGGAGGACAATCGGGGCAGGAACCCGGAGAGTTTAATGGTCTTTTAATTAAGCCCAATGATAATGTTAACACTCTAGAACAGGGGCGTTATGCCAATGTGAAGTTTTATCCCGCTTTGGGAGTTGACTTTGTTACTCCTTTCAGTTCAAATGTTTCTCTTTTAGGCCCATATTCTCTTTCCGGAAGAATCTGGAAAAATACTGGTTCGGGTAATATGGAAGCCCAGGATCAATTCTCCGAAACCCTGATTTGGAGTGCTACCTCCGGAAATAATTACGCCCGGTTCTTCCAGTTACAATCCACTGCAGAGTATTCCATCAGGTATAATAATCCTCCTGAGAAATTTCAAATCGGTTCCCATATGGGAGGGGCATCAACCTCCTTAGGGCATGGGGTACGTTGTATTCAGGATCCTAACCGTGGAAAACTCAAAGATTATTCCACCCAGTATATTACACAGGCTCCGGAACTGAATTACACCAACGGGTTAGACAACCCCAACAGTTATATTGTAAAAAATAACCAAACTGCTTCAGCTTCCACCCCGATCACTGTAAAAATTCCGGTAAGCAAAGCTTATTCGGTGTACAACCAATACCTGACAGACCATAAATGGCCGGAAGGAACTCAACAATTTGCCAGCGTTATATGGTCTACTATTACCACGGTGGCTGAACCGGAAAACAATAATAAAGGAATGATAAACAAAATAGCTATGGAAGGTTCCGGTGAAAATGCCAATATTGCTGTTACACTAACCCCGGGTGTTACCGGAAATGCTGTCGTAGCTCTGCATATAGGAAATTCAGGAAGTGCCCAGGATCCGGTTTACTGGAGCTGGCATCTCTGGATACCTAACGGTGATCCGGAACAGAATACGGTTACCTACACTACGGAAGATGTGATATCTACCGGTTCCCATATAGTGAACCTGACCAATACCGGACTTCCGCCTTTAACCACTACTTTTATGAACAGGGACTTAGGGGCAGAATATGCTTTTCCTCAGGAATTAATAAATGACCCTAGTTTGGTAAACAATTATGGAAGCATTATTAAAAGAACCGGAGGACTGCATTACCAATGGGGTAGAAAAGACCCGCTGCCTGTATTTTTCTGGGTAGGTTATAGTAATGTTAATCAAAGGATAATTGCTGTGGCGCAAACTAATAATAGCAATGGAGCTGTAACCTATCCTACTATTTTGTATAGAGATGACAATTATACATCCAGATATGGATATGTGAAAGACTATCCGTATGTTGCTGACTCCGATCCATTAAAAGTAAATTCCACTGATAAAGATTACATAAATACCCAAAAAGTATTGACCTATTCCGTACAAAATCCGTTAACCTTCATGGCTAATAAATCGGGTTCCGGAGACTGGCTTACAGATAAAAGATTTGTTGCTACCGATCGCTGGGGACATGCAGATAAAAAATCAGTTTTTGATCCTTGTCCGGCCGGTTGGAGAGTCCCTGATCATAGCTTCGCATACGGGGCATGGAATGATAAAACTGCAAAAGGAACTTCTCCCTGGTACAATGGAAGAGTGATGGACAGTGACGGTACTTTAGGTATTGTTCAGCATGGAGTAACCAATAATAATGGATATAAAGATATTGCTACTTATTATAAAGGTACCAAGTTAAATTCCGACACTAACACTATTGCTGCCTGGTTTTTTACCAATCCGTTATATCCGATTGGTGCTTATCCTATCAACCTTGTCAGAGGAGCCGATGCCAATGTTTCAGGTGCCCAGTCCACATTTGGCTCCAGAATTACCGGACTTTGGTCTGCTTCAATGGGAATGAACGGACGGGGATTATCCACTATTTTCGGATCACGTGATATCAATATGCCAACTATGAATGTCGGTTTTGGGGATTATCCGTCTGAAGTGGGTCTGAGTGTGCGTTGCGCCAAAGATGAGCCGAGATACACCGGGGCTGCGCCTAAGCCCAATTCCCTGTCCCGAATGGTTTCTTCGGTTGTGCCTGTGGTTAGTGAGCCTGTTATCTCCGAATCCAACATCCAGGTTTCTCCAAACCCGAACTCAGGAATCTTTAAAGTGATATTGAAGGAAATTCCGGAAGGAGCCGTTCAGGTAATAGATATGAGCGGAAATATAGTGTTAACTCAAATGTTTAAAGGAGATACCCAATGGGAGGTAAATATCCAAGGTAAACCCGCCGGAGTGTATTTTGTACGGGTTCAATCCGGTAAACAAACTGTAACTAAGAAAATTATTAAAAATTAATAATTAGATTAAGCAACTAACTAGTAAAGCGGGCTTTTAGCCCGCTTTTTT
>JAVBRH010000250.1:0-3893 GCA_031548225.1 Apibacter sp. | reverse complement strand
TTCTACAAAAAACGGTTCCATTACTTCAGTACAGGCAGTATATGTACCTGCAGACGACTTAACCGACCCTGCACCGGCTACTACTTTTGCCTACTTGGATGCAACTACCGTATTAGACAGAAAAATTGCCTCTTTAGGTATCTATCCTGCGGTTGACCCGTTACAATCCACTTCCAGAATTTTATCTCCGGAAGTTGTGGGACAAGAGCACTACGATTGTGCACAAAATGTAAAAGAGATCTTACAAAGATATAAAGCACTTCAGGACATTATCGCCATCTTAGGTATGGAAGAGCTTAGTGAAGAAGATAAATTGGTGGTTCACAGAGCAAGAAGGGTTCAAAGATTCCTTTCCCAGCCTTTCCACGTTGCAGAGCAATTTACCGGAACTCCGGGAGCTTTAGTGGATATTAAAGATACCATCAAAGG
The DNA here is from genome assembly GCA_031548225.1 of Apibacter sp. Taxonomy (GTDB): domain Bacteria; phylum Bacteroidota; class Bacteroidia; order Flavobacteriales; family Weeksellaceae; genus Apibacter. The sequence continues at coordinate 3,464 of JAVBRH010000250.1, read as the reverse complement.
ATTTAACATGATTATGAATGGTGAATTAGACCAGTATCCGGAAGCAGCTTTCAACCTGAAAGGTACTATTGAGGAAGTAGTTGAACATGGTGAAAAAATGTTGGCCGAGTTAAAAAAATAACTCTAAGAATAAATTCAAACCATGAGAATACAAATACTAACCCCTGAGGAAGTTGTTTTTGACGGAGAAGTAAAATCTGTCTTTGTTCCGGGTTCTAAAGGTGAGTTCCAGATGTTGGAAAACCACGCAGCCATCGTTTCTACTTTAGTAGAAGGAAAAATTAAGCTTGATTCCATTATTTCTTCCACTGTAAACAACGAGAAGAAATTAACGGATGAGGGACGGCTGAAAACCCATTTCATCAAAGGCGGAATATTACAATTCAGCGATAATAGCGGAATTATTCTTTGCGATTAAGTAAATTAAAAAATCAAATAAACAAAACGGCTTGAAATTTCAAGCCGTTTTTTATTTTTGCACAAGAATGTAATTTAACGTGAGTTTGACATGACGTTAAACAATCATTTGATTATTAAATATATTTTATATTTCCTTTTTTCTTGATAAAAAAGGAAGAAAAAATCAAGGCTTTGAGCAAATTTAGCTTAAAAAACTCATTGAAAAAGCTAAAATATTTAAACTCGCTCCGCTCAAACATAAATATTTTTTTAACGCTTTTTCCTCTCGTTTTTCTGATGCATTTGCTCAGAGGCCGGATTAAAAACGGGGGATTATATCCTCTCTCCCATTTTTATCTTTCTTTTATTATATTGAACTCAGGCTAATTTAAAATTCAGATAGGTAATCGGCTTATTTTCGTTTAAAAACATTTTCTCATAATAGGTTTTAATTCCTCTTATGTAAGAAGGCAGTTCATACTCTGGAGCTCCATAAATATCATGATGAGAAGCCAGAATTTTATATCCTAATCCCTGCAACAAACCGTTGGCATATCCATGTAAAAATTCACTGTCTGTCTTTAAATGAATACTTCCCTTATCCATATCCATAATCCTTTTATATTTCTCAAGAAAAACGGGATGAATCAGACGGTGTTTCGCCCGTTTATATTTAATCTGAGGGTCGGGAAAGGTAATCCATATTTCGTCTATTTCTCCTTCCGAAAAAAGGGAATCTATCAATTCAATCTGGGTACGCAAAAAACCTACGTTTTTCATTCCGGTTTCCACCGCTGTTTTTGCTCCTCTCCAAAACCGGGCTCCTTTGACATCAATACCCAGAAAATTTTTATCCGGAAAATGCTGTCCTAATCCAACGGAATATTCTCCTTTTCCACATCCTAATTCCAATACTATCGGATTTTCATTTTGGAAAAATTCTTTTTTCCATTTCCCTTTAAACCGGAAATCTTGTAATACCTCCTCTCTCGTCGGTTCGATTACATTCCAGAATGTTTTATTTTCTGCGAACTTACGTAACTTGTCTTTTCCCATATTTCTTTAAAATAGAAGCGCAAAAATACTGATATTTCTTATATTTTTATGTCTTACAAATTAGGTCAGATGTTCTAATTTTAGATATTAGATTCCAGACTATTTAGATTAGTCTTATTTCTTACAACTTATTTCTTGTATCTTAAGAAATAGGTTAGGTTTACTAATTTTAACTCAATCATTCTGTTATTCAATTATTCAGCTCTTCAGTTATTCGGTCACTCCTTATTCTTAGAATCAATAATAATGGTAACCGGGCCGTCATTAAGAAGGCTTACTTTCATATGAGCACCAAAAACTCCGGATTGCACAGGCTTTTCCAAAGCTATTTCTAATTTTCTTTTAAACTGTTCGTACATCATATTAGCATATTCAGGTTTGGACGCTCTGATATAACTGGGACGGTTTCCTTTTTTCGTGGAAGCATGCAGCGTAAACTGACTGATTACCAGAATACTCCCTTTCACTTCCCATACGGATTTGTTCATAACTCCATTCTCATCATCAAAAATTCGGAGATTCACTATTTTATTGACCAACCAGTCAATGTCTTCCTGTTCATCTGCATCCTCCACTCCTACCAAAACTAATAAACCTAAAGAAATTTGGCCTGTAATTTCTTTTTCCACTTCTACGGAAGCCTGGGTTACTCTTTGTATTACAACTCTCATGTTTATGTAGGTATAAGAAGTAAGATGTAAGATATAAGGTTTTAAACTTTTATATTCCTTATATCTTACATCTTTTCCCTTATGTTTTTATACAAAAGGCATTTTAACCACTTGTGCTTTCAACTTTTTATCCCGTATTTCTATATAAATTTCGGTTCCAATTCCGGCATATTCCGGTTTTATATAAGCGATCCCTATTCCGATCTTTTTTACGGGTGACATCGTCCCGGATGTTACTTCGCCGATTTCCTGTCCTTCAACATTGAACACTTTATACTCATGACGTGGGATTCCCCGGTCAATTAATTCAAAACCAACTAATTTTCTGGATGTCCCTCTTGTTTTCTGCTCTGTCAAAATTTCTTTTCCTAAAAAATCTCCTTTGTCCAACTTGGTTATCCAGCCTAATCCCGCCTCAATAGGAGTGGTAGAATCGGTCAGCTCATTTCCATACAGAGAAAATCCCTTTTCCAGACGTAAAGTATCCCGTGCTGCCAGACCACAAGGCAAAATCCCCTGTTCTTCTCCATTAGACAATAAATCTTTCCAAAGTTTTTCTGCATATTGGTTAGGAATATATAATTCAAATCCTCCTGCACCTGTGTATCCGGTATTGGATATTAAAACATTTTCAATTCCGTCAACGGTTCCAAAAGTGAAATGATAATATTTTAGAGAATCCAAATCAACAGAAGTCAGCTTTTTCAATATTTCCAAAGCTTTAGGCCCTTGTAAAGCCAATAAACTCAATTCTTCACTCAGGTTTTTCATTTCAGCTCCTTCGATATTGTTTTTGGAAATCCAGTTCCAGTCTTTTTCTATATTTGAGGCATTAACTACCAGGAAGTAATCATTATCTTTAATTTTATAAATCAACAAATCATCCACGATTCCTCCTTTTTCATTAAGAAGGGTGGAATATTGGATTCCTCCATCCACTAATTTGGAAGCGTCGTTAGAGGTTAGCTTCTGAATTAAGTTTAATGCTTTTTCTCCTTTAATGGAAAACTCTCCCATATGAGAAACATCAAACAATCCTGCTTTTTCCCTTACAGCAAAATGTTCATTATTGATTCCTGAATATTGAACCGGCATTTCAAAGCCGGCAAAGTCAACTATTTTAGCACCCAGCCTGACATGGTCCGGGTATAATACGGTTCTTTTCATTAAGATTTATAATTCGTTTAATAATTTGGTTATTTCACTTAAGTTAGGTGCAATAATAATATCCACCCTTCGGTTCATGGCTTTTCCGGATGCTGAGGTATTACTGGAAACAGGGGCATATTCACTTCTTCCTGAGGCGGTCATCTGCGTCGGAGACACTCCCTCGGATTG
>JAVBRH010000039.1:0-4013 GCA_031548225.1 Apibacter sp. | reverse complement strand
ATTCACGGAAACCAAAAAGAATCCGGACTGGCTTACTAAAAACTTCCCGGGCTCGAACATCAAAGTAAGCTCTTTATGATACTCTTTTTCAAACTCATTGAACCGCTCTCCCAGTTTTTCTCCTAAATATTTAATATCCGTTTCATAATCTCCCTCTTTATAGGGAACTTTGAAACCGCTTCCGAAGTCTATATAATCCAGATCATTAAATTCCTTGGCTGTATTAAACAAAATTTCCGCTCCCTGAAGAAACACTTCCACATCCAGAATATCGGATCCCGTATGCATATGAATCCCTTCTATTCTCATACCGGTATTTTTTACCACTCTCAAAATATGAGGTAACTGATAAATGGAAATTCCGAATTTGGAGTCAATATGCCCTACAGAAATCTGGGAATTCCCTCCGGCTAAAATATGTGGATTGATACGGATGCAAACCGGATGATCTTTAAGTTCCTGACCGAATAGTTCCAGTATGGACAGGTTATCAATATTGATTCTTACCCCTAATTCCACCGCCTGTTTTATTTCTTCAAAAGAAACTCCGTTCGGGGTATAGATGATTTCCTGCGGCTGAAAGCCCGCCAATAATCCTAACCGAACTTCCTGAATAGAAACGGTGTCAAGTCCGGAACCAATACTTTTGAAATATTTTAGGATATTTAAATTGGTATTAGCTTTACAGGCATAGTTCAGCTTGATCTTCTTTACTTTTTTAAAAGCCTTCAACAAATGATCGTATTGCTTTTTGATAACGGCTGTATCATAAACATAAAGAGGAGTTCCATATTCTTTGGCTAAACCTTCAAGCTGTTGCATTCTTGCTAATTCCATAATCTGATAACTAAAAATAGTTTGCAAATTTATGAAAAAAGTAGATAGCTAATCTAATTCAATGGTTAAAATGACGTAAATTTTATTGCAGGTCTGTATATTTTATTCTCTTTCTTAAAAAATACTGGAAAACAATATACTTCTTATTGAAATAACCGGGAATTCCTGCCTTACGTTTTTTTAAATATTTTGGTAATAATCCATACATGGCAAAATGTGCCCGAATTACGGCCCAACAATATTTCCAGCCTCCGGAAAAAAAGATGAAGTCAATTCCTGCAAACCCATCCAGAATTAAACGAAAAAGAATAACTCCGAAAACTTTATGGGAAGGAAGGTTTTTTATTAACATCAGATGATTATTCCGAAAATTTAAAAAGGTTTTATGGGGGTCATAAGGGTTGAGTGTTCCCCCTCCTACATGATAAACCGTAGACTCTCCACAATAGTAGATTTTTTTTCCTTCGTTTTTCAATCTCCAGCACAGATCAATTTCTTCCATGTGAGCAAAAAAATCAGAATCGAATCCTCCCTGATTCCAAAAATCTTCTCTCCGGATAAATAAACAGGCTCCGGTTGCCCAAAAGATTTCGCAGGTATCATTATATTGTCCGTGATCCTCTTCCAGATTAAAAAAAACCCGGCCCCGGCAAAAAGGATAACCCAGATTATCTATAAAACCTCCCCCCGCTCCTGCAAATTCGAATTTATTCTTGTTTTTATAACTCAATACCTTAGGTTGAGCTGCTGCTATGTTTTTATCTTTTTCAAAAAGGGCAAGCAAGGGTTTTGTCCAGTTTTCGGTTACTTCCACATCGGAATTAAGAAGACAGTATATTTCTTCAGAAACCAATTTCAGCCCTTCATTGTATCCTCCGGCATAACCTAAATTCTGTTGATTCTGTATAACTTTCACAGAAGGGAAATTTTGAGCCAGGTAATTGACAGAATCGTCGGTAGAAGCATTGTCAACTACATAAACAGCTGCATCAGGACTATAGTCTATAACTCCCTGTAAAAATTTGTCAAACCATTTTATCCCGTTGTAATTAAGGATAACAATGGCTAAAGCTGATAATCGATCCCGCTGGTGTATTTCCATCTTTTATGCGACCAAAGCCAGATGCCCGGCTGATTCTTTATATTTTGAGTGAGTTCCTGATAAAATTTATCTACAATTTCATTCTCCCTGAATTTTTCCCCGTCTGGCAAGATATGTTTAAAGTGTATTTCATATCTTCCCCTGCCTAATTTGATCATGTTAGCATAAGCAACTCCATAATCCTTTTTCCTGACAATCTTATCATATCCGTTAAAGGCCGGAGTCATACGGTTAAAAAATTCCACTTCATAATGAATCCGGTTTTTAAAAGGACTTTGATCTGACACAAAAAGAAACACATGGGAACCGTCATTAGGTAACTTCAGCATAAATCTTCCAATCTCATTCACAGAAAGAGGGGTCGCACCAAAACGAGAACGGGATTCATGGACTCCCTGATCGAAAAAATTATTCGCTACTTTCTTATAGGCTGCGTAACTGTTCTTTTCAGGAAGGCCGGGACAAATCCCGGTAATCCATTCCCAGTTAAACATATGTCCAATAAGCACAATCACATTCTTCCCCTCTTTCTTATATTGTTCAAGAACTTCCAGATTTACAAACCTGATACGGGAAACATAATCCTCTTCTTTCATTGAAAAAGTTTTGATCAGCTCTATCATGAAATCCACAAAATTTTTATAGAAATCCTTTTCAATTTTCTTTCTTTCTTTCTCACTTTTTTCGGGAAAAGCTATAAGCAAATTTCCCCGCACCACTTTTTTTCTGTATCCTATGATGTAATACATAATAAAATACAAAACATCTGATACCCCATATAGAATCTTAAATGGTAGCCGTGAAAATAAAGTGAGGAATCCAAGTGCTATTTTTTTCAATACATGAAATTTAGACAAAAGTAGGAAAAAGTACAATTATAAGCGCATAATTGCAAAAAGTATTAATAACTAATAGCTCTTTCCTAACCAGTCAGCATAACAAAACAGGCATTTACTCATTGGCAAATTGACACATTGGGTATATTAGCTTTACTTACATTCCTAAAATATAAGCAAATACCAAAGGAGCAACGATGGTTGCATCACTTTCAATAATATATTTGGGAGTATCAACCGCCAACTTTCCCCATGTTATTTTTTCATTGGGAACTGCCCCCGAATAAGAACCGTAACTGGTGGTGGAGTCCGATATCTGGCAGAAATAACTCCAGAACGGAACATCTTCCCACCCCAGATCCTGATACATCATAGGAACTACACAAATAGGAAAATCTCCGGAAATACCTCCTGCTATCTGGAAAAATCCTACTCCTTTTCCTGCGGAATTAGCCCGATACCATTCAGTCAGATAAGCCATATATTCGATACCGGATTTCATAGTAGAAGCTTTTACTTCTCCTTTTATGACATAGGAAGCGAAGATATTTCCCATGGTACTGTCCTCCCACCCCGGAACTACAATAGGTAGATTTTTCTCTGCTGCAGCCAGCATCCAGCTGTTTTTAGGATCAATTTCATAGTATTGTTCCAATACTCCGGAAAGAAGCATTTTATACATATATTCATGCGGAAAATACCGTTCTCCTTTTGCATCCGCTTCCTTCCATATTTTTTCAATATGTTGCTGTAAACGACGGAAAGCTTCTTCTTCAGGAATACAGGTATCTGTAACCCGATTCAGGTGATTTTCCAGTAAATCCCACTCCTGTTCCGGTGTCAGATCCCGGTAGTTAGGGATTCTTTTATAATGGGAATGAGCTACCAGATTCATAATGTCTTCTTCCAGATTGGCGCCTGTACAGGAAATGATGGAAACTTTGTCCTGACGGATCATCTCAGCCAGAATTTTCCCTAACTCGGCAGTACTCATCGCTCCGCCCATAGTAATCATCATTTTTCCTCCATCTTTAAGATGGGCTACATAGCCTTGGGCAGCATCTACTAAAGCAGCAGAATTGAAGTGTAAAAAATATTTTTCAATAAAATCTGAAATAGGTTTACTCATGATTAAAACTTGTATGTGATATTAATTGATTGATTTTTTCTTATCAGGGAAAGTTAGGGACACAGCCACAGACAAAAGTAATACTCCGGCAACAATTCCCAGGGAAACC
>JAVBRH010000059.1:0-7763 GCA_031548225.1 Apibacter sp. | reverse complement strand
ATCATCTCTTTTCTTCTTATAATTTTCAGCCTGTTTTTTCTGCAAAATCAAGTTCAATTATTAACATTTAAAATGGTAAGCATCCCCAAAACCGGATTAAAAAATATCTTTTTAAGCCTCCTGATGAGTAGCTTTCTTCTTTTTTAGCAAAAGTTTTTTTAATACGTTGGAAATAGGGGTTTCTAAATATTTATAGCTGAGAAGAGCAAAGGAACAAGCCAGAAGCATAATAAAAACAGGTATTATATATACTTCTTTTCCCAGATACTTGTAAATCTGCTTAATTGTAGCTGCTCCTATATGATAGTGAATCAAATACAATGAATAGGAAGCCACTCCAAGCCGGCAAATGTATTTATTGGTCAAAAATGATAAATACTCCGGCTTATAAATAAAAATTAAATATATCAGTAAAACACAAATAAATATCATAGCTACATAGAAATCCCCATTCCGAAAAATAAAATCCGCCTGCCATAAAATAAGAATCAATACAGTAGCAATCATATAAATCACATATTTATATTGCTTCTTATCATTATAAAGTTTATACACAAATAAACCTAAAAGAAACCATAAACATTCATGGAAAAAGACTAATACTGATCTGCCAATCAGTTTAGAAAACTTTATACTTTCGGCATCGGCAGAAAAAACTTTTTCTAATACTTTATGTCCGATACTACTTGAAAATAATAAAAATACAGGGATACCTATTACACACAAAATCAAATAATTCCGTATCATATTTCTAGGCGATAGAAAATACAAAAATCCTATTATCACATAAAAATTGACTTCAACCCATAAACTCCAATATGCATTATCTAAATAGTAAAAGCGAAGCCAATTATAGGGAATATCAAAAACGAGAGGATCTATAAAAGTATTGGCGATAAGGTAATTATAGGGGTCTTTAGAGAATCCGTAGCCTTCCCCGCTATAAATAAGCGAAAAAAACAAAAACGTGATGGTTGAACATATGAACATACCCGGAGCCAGTCTTATATATCTCTTTTTCAGGAATTCTGTATAACTCTTGCTCCTTTCCAATGACATTGCAATAACAAATCCGGAAATAACGAAAAAAGCCGGAACACCTATCCACCCATAACCTGCAATAGTTTTTAATACCTGATTACTGCTAAAATTATAATAATGCCCAAACATTACCATAAATATTGCAACTACTCTAAGTCCGTCCAAAGTGGATACCCTTGACTTCATAATTTATTATTTTTAATGTTCAAAAAGGCAAATGAGTTTACGAAAGTCTATTATTTTCTTTTATTATTTCTAAAATCTCTTCAGGATTTTCAACCAGATAATCTGCACCGTTCGTTTGCAGTTCTTCTTTAGGACGGAATCCCCAAAGCACTCCGATGCTCTTTACTCCGGAATTAACAGCTGCTTTCATATCCACCCCTGTATCTCCAACATACAAGATTTCTTGTACATCTGAAATCCCGGATATTTTCATAGTATCATAAATAATCTGGGGATCCGGCTTCATAGGAATTCCTTCTCTTTGCCCTAATACTGAAACAAAAGGTATATCTGAAAAATACTCTTTTACCAGGGTCTGCGTCCCTGCATTAAATTTATTGGAGGCTACGGCTGATTTTATTCCTTTCAGTTCCAGTTCTTTCAGCATATCCACAATTCCCGGATAAGGAACTGTCTTTACCCCCGAATGTTCCCCATAATATTCTATAAATTCTTTTCTCAGTTGTTGTATAAACTCAGGATTTCTTTCCGATTCAGGTAAGGCTCTTTCTATTAGTTTAACTACACCGTTTCCCACAAAATACCGATAGGCATTTAAGGGGTGAACAGGAAAGCCTCTCTTTTCCAGGATGAAATTGCATGCAACACCCAAATCATCAACGGTATCAAGCAAAGTTCCGTCTAAATCAAAAATAACCAGTTTAACCACTCTGTTTTAAATTTTACACAAAAATAATCCAATATTTTAATCCCCATACTATTTTCACAAAAAAACAGTCCGGAACAGATAACTCAAATCTTTAGACAAACTCCAGTTTTTCACATATTCCTTATTTATCTGAACTTTGTCTTTCCATAGCACTTCATCATTATATTGTTGCGGATTATCCACTTGGGATAAGATTTCTGCTTCATTCCTGTACTTCAACTGTGCCGGTCCTGTAATTCCCGGTTTCACACTTAGTATAATTCTGTCTTCTCCTGTCAGTTCATCAGCATAACCTGCCACATCCGGGCGGGGGCCTACCCAGGACATATCTCCTTTTAAAACATTAATAAGCTGAGGTAATTCATCCAGCTTATATTTCCTTAAAAATTTCCCCCATGAAGTTATTTCCATCTCATCTGTTGTAACCGAAGAAGTATAAAATCCTTTCATTGTCCGGAATTTATATAAATCAAAGCTCTTTCCACCCTTTCCTATTCTCTTCTGAACGAAAATCCCATTTTCACCCGTAGTTATCGAATATATGATAAAAAAAAACAATAACGGAACCAGTAAAATAAACAGACAGCTTAGTGTCAGTACATAGTCCAATATTATTTTAATACTTCTCATTTTAAAACTAAGATATGATACAAAAGTACTAAAAGAATAAAGATTTCACAGAAATTCTTTACTTGTTATATAAACAAAAAACATACCGTATGGTATGTTTTTTGTTTAAAGATTCCGGGTTCCCCTCTCACACATTTCCCGGAAATCTTATCAAAACAATTCAATTATTAATTAACTACATAGGCTCCTTCCTGTATTTTTTCTCCATGCTGGGAAATATCCAATCCCAGTTCTTCTTTTTCAGGATCCACTCTGAGCGGAGTTATTTTATTTACAATATACAACAACAGTAAGGTGCCGAAAAACGCAAACAGGGAAACCACTACCATAGCAATGAGATGGTTGAAGAATAAAGTAGTTTCTCCGAAAAATAATCCACTTCCCGGAATTGCTCCGTTGATAGCTTTATCCGCAAATACTCCGGTCAATAACATTCCGACCATACCGCCTACTCCATGACACGGAAATACATCCAGCGTATCGTCCACTCCTTTTTTGTGAAACAGTCTTACCATATAAAAACTGATTAGACTGGTAAATAACCCGATAAAAAGAGAATGTCCCAAAGATACATATCCTGCTCCAGGGGTAATTCCGACCAAGCCTACTACAGCTCCGATACAAACCCCGATAGAGGTCAGTTTTTTCTTATTGATTTTTTCCAGGAAGCCCCATGTTAAGGCAGCTACGGCAGAAGCAGCAGTGGTATTAGCAAAGGCCAGCACTCCCAGTTCATTGGCAGCAAACGAAGAGCCTGCATTGAATCCGAACCATCCGACCCACAACAAACTGGCTCCTAAAATAACATAAGGTACCTGTGCTGAAGTCAAAACGGTACTTCTTCGTTTTTTCAAAAATATGGCTCCGGCTAATGCCGCCCATCCGGAACTCATATGTACTACAGTTCCTCCTGCAAAATCCAATACTCCCATTTTAGCCAGTATTCCATCTGGATGCCAGGTTGCATGAGCTAAAGGAGAATAAATAAAAATAGAGAACATAACAATAAATAACAAATATCCCCAAAAACGAATCCGCTCTGCCACTCCCCCGGAAATCAAAGCCGGAGTAAGGATAGCAAACTTTAACTGGAATAAGGCAAACAACAGAATTGGAATGGTTGGAGCCCCTACCCAGGCGGTAGTGGTGCCTATTCCCTGCATGAAAAGGTTAGGGACCGGATTCCCGATAATGCCTCCTATATCCGGGCCAAAAGCCAGACCAAAGCCAAAAATAAACCACAATACCGTGATAATTACCATAGCAATAAAACTCTGGAAAATAGTACTGATAATATTTTTACTATTTACCATACCCCCATAAAAAAATCCTACTCCCGGGGTCATTAAAAATACCAGCACCGATGCTACAAGCATCCAGGCAACATCCGCATGATTGAATTCCACACCGGAAACAACTGCTTTAGAAGCACTTTCTGAAAACAAATAGTTGGAAAAAAGGCTTATCAAACCTATTACCACTAAGACTGAAATTAAAATAATCCTACGCATACCTCAAATTTTATAAGGCAAAAATATAATTTTTTATTTAAAATTACAAGTATACCTTATATTTTTTAGGGTATGTTTCAAAAAAATTAATGTTTATAAATAATATGCCCTATAAAAATAGGGGGGGGTATTAAAATTATTTAACTATTTTATATTCTACATAAATTAATCCTTTATCCAGGTTTTCTAATTTTTTAAATGCTTTTTTACTCAAATCAAATTCTCTTCCTGACACAGAAGGCCCTCTATATACAATTTTTACCTGTACCGTCTGATTGTTTTCAGGGTTTGTCAGTTCCACCACCGTACCTATAGGCAGTGTTCTGTGAGCAGCTAAAAGATCTTTTTTATCATAAAAATCATTTTTTTCAGGGGCATTCCTTTTATAAAACAAATCTTCGAACCAGCTCACTTTTACTTTTTTATAATCGGATTTTGCCGGATTTAAATTATTAGCCAGGGAAACAGAACTTCCCGACGGGGAAAAATTCACGGTTTCTTTTGTTTTACAGGAAACAATAAAAATGATAAACAGTAACAGAAATCCTGTCTTATTTATATTTATAAGTATCTTCATTTTCATGCTTTTTATTTTAGTACCTTATATTTTATGGTAATAACTCCTTTGTCTAAAGAAGAAATCTTTTTAAACGCTTTTTTACTCAGATCAAATTCTCTACCGGCTTTAAACGGGCCTCTGTCTGTAATCTTTACCACCACTTTTTTGTTATTCTCCGGATTTATAATTTCCACCCTTGTCCCAAAGGGAAGCGTTTTGTGGGCCGCCGTCAGCTTATGCATATTATAAACTTCCCCGCTTGCCGTCTTTTTCCCGTTGAATTTATCTCCATACCAGCTGACTGTAGCATTTTGATAGCCGGAAGAACCTTTTTGTACCGTACAGGAAGCCAATATTAATAAAAATAAAATAAAAATGAGTCTTTTTAAATTCATTATTTTATGTTTTAATAAATATATAAAAAACTCCCCATATATGCATGCCAAACTAGGGAATAAAACTATGATATAAATTAGTTTTTTATCCGGAAATGAATCCTTACTTTTACCCCGCAAATAAATAAATAATCAATTTATAAAAATACTATGAAAAATTTTTACTTATTCCTTAGCCTGGCTTTTGCATTACTTATTACTTCTTGTAATGATGATTCACATGGGGATCTTTCTTCTGCCGTTACGCCCTCTTCCCGGGTAATCAACAAATCAGGATCTGCCGATGGAGTGGATTACACCCTTAAAAATCTCGCTATTAATCCTAATTTAGTGAAAATCAGTTCTAAAAATGCCATTATCACCAGTTCTAAAAGTGAAATGCAAAACGGAAGATTTAGCTTTCAGGTTTTATCTGATGAGATAGGGGAAAAACTGGTTCCGGGAAACATTCTGTATTTAGTGTCTGAAAATGACATTGTTTACTTCAGAAAGATAAATCAGGTTTCTCCAAGTGGAAATAGTTACACAGTAGAAACGACAGAGGCTTACATCGGAGATTTATTTAATGGAGGTTCCATTGAACTTTCCGTTAATACTCAGGAAGCTGAAAAAGCACTGAAATCAAGAAATACTTCCCTTATTGCAGCAAGAGAGGGGTATAATAACAGCTTTACTTTTGATATTTTCAACCATATCGGTGAATATAAGTCCGGAGGATATACTTTAAACCCTAATACCTCCATAAGCTCTACGCTTTCTATGAAAATAGGATTTGGAAAATCTCTGATATTACCTAACGAAATTGAGGTTTATTATCAAATCAATCAGGCCATTAATCCTTATTTCTCATTTGACGGGGCAACCAATAAAAAATATTCTTACGATCTGGCACAGAACATTCCGGCTAATCTTCTGGATTTGCTGAAAAAGATAGAAATTGATATAGATATTCCAACCGGAGATTTTCTGGGAGATATCCCTGCTACCATCAGCATTGATGAAATCAATATTCCGATGGAGGTAGAAGCCAATGTTTCCAAGTCTTCTCATTTTGCCATCAATTCCAACGGAACACTTAAAATAGGATTTGCGTATTACAACGGAGTTCCCGGAAAAACCAGTCATTTTATCTATGAAAATTCCATTACCCGTGCAAAAGTTGCTGAAGCAGACCTTGCAGGGGAAGTAATTTCCGATATGAAAATCTCCATTAAACCTAAAATTAAATTATTTGACACCAATCTTTTGGATGTTAAAGGAAATATCACATTCGGGCTCAATACTTTTAGTATCGGTAACGGAAGCCTGACTCAGCCGAATGCCTTTGCTTCTGTCGGAAACTTTTATTCTTCAGGAACTTTCTCTTTCGGAGCTTTAGGGTTAACTTTATATACTACTGATATATTCAAGGAAAACAAAGAATTGTGGAACATCGGAAGTTTTACTAAAACCATGACTTTTTCTAATTTCAGAAATGGTAAAGCCTCTATTCTTCCTTGCAGCGGGCTTACTTCCTATAGTTATGAAGTTACTTTGGATTACAAATATCCGATTACCGGAAAAATGCTTTCCGGAGACCTGGTAATGACTTATGATGTATATGCAGATAACGGGACAGTATTGGAAACCGGAAAAACCATTACTATCTCTCCAAGAAATATTACTGCAAACAGTTTTAACTTTAGCCTTTGTGTGCCGTTCAGAAGAATTAATATCCTGAGCATTGCAAAAACAAGCTATATCAGAAATATAACCATTAAAGATGCTAATGACTATACGGCTACCGGAATTATTAATCCTGCAACCAATAGTCCATACACACAAATAACTCTTACCCGGTAGAGTAGGGTAATTCATTTACTACATTCATTAAGTAAGTATAAAAAGATTGACTTTGTAAAAAGTCAATCTTTTTTTATTAATAGCCCTGAAAAGGTGTGACGGATTCCATTATAATTTTAAATTTGCATAATGTAATTAACCTAATCTCCGTTTTTTAAATAAAATATAATACAAGCCCCATGAAAATCTTTGTTTTTTGCTGTTTCTTCTGTTTTTCCCTACTTTGCCTTCAGGCGCAGCAGGAAAATTTCCGACCTCAATTAGATAAAGGTACTCAAAAATACGGTCTGGTAGATTCCTATGATACATGGATTTCTTCCCCTCAATTGGATATGCTCCAAAAATTAAATTCCTATTTCTATTATGGTGGGAATCACAATTCGGGAAACTATATCTACCGTTATGACAAGGCTTCTCATCAATTAGTAAGAATCAATTACCGGCTTTTTGATAATCAGTTATATTCTGATAAATTCGTTATTATTCAGCAATACAATAACAATGGTCCAAAAGGGATCATGGATATTTACGGGAATGAAATCCTTCCCACTTTTTACTCTAATGTGTGGATCAGGGAAGATTATTTTTTAGGAGAATTAGACAATAAGATTATTATTTTTAACCAAAAGGGTGAAAAGGTATTCCCTCAATCTTTTACTTATGTTGATATTAAAAAGGGTTTTATTTATGTGAAAACGGAAGATAAAAAATTTTCGGGCTATGAACGGTTTGTAGTTTATAATCCGGATCTTAAACCTATTACCAAAGATAATTGGACAGTTGACGGACGGTTGGGAAAGGATCATCTATTGCTTATAAAAGACCTTGAAAATCAATTGTTTTATATAGATGAAACCGGACAAATCCAGATTAAGCCTAATTCCAGATTC
>JAVBRH010000236.1:0-7763 GCA_031548225.1 Apibacter sp. | reverse complement strand
ATGAAAAATATTTTCAAACAGTTCTATCATTTATTGAAACAACAGAAGGTAGAATAGAAAAAAAATTAAAAAAAGCTAAGTTAGTTTTTAAATATAACAATAATAACAACAAAGTTTTAATATATCAAGATGATGCCATTTCATTTTTGAAAAAGTTACCATCAAATAGTGTTGACTTAATAGTAACTGATCCTGCTTATTCAGGGATGAACAATAAATTAAACCTTGGAGAAGGTAGAATTGTTGGTAAATATTCTGAAAAAGGAAAAGAAAATGGTAAATGGTTTGGAGAATTTAAAGATTCTGAAGAAAATTACACCAAATTTTTATTTGAATGTAAAAGAGTATTGAAAAAATCAACAGGCCATATTTACATTATGTTCGATTCATATTCTTTATTAAGTCTTGGTAACATTGTAAGACAGTATTTTGAAGTGAAAAATTTAATTACTTGGGATAAAGTTAACATTGGTATGGGACATTATTTTAGAAGAAGACATGAATACATAATTTTTGCAACAAATGATAATACAAGGAAAATTCGAAATAGAAAATTTCCTGATGTTTGGAGATTCAAAAGGATTCATAATTCGGATTATCCCACACAAAAACCTGTTGAAATATTTCAATCAATGATTTATGCTAGCGCTGAAAAAGGGTTTACAGTTTGCGACCCATTTGTAGGTAGCGCTTCTTCTGCTATAGCTGCTATTAAAAATAAATGTAATTTCATTGGCTGTGATATTTCAGATAAATCTATAGAAATTTCTTCATCAAGAATTTTGGAATTTATTGAAAGTGGTCAAGATTTATTACAAAAAAATTCAATGGCAGTAGAAAGCAATATTTTTTGGGAATAATTATTATGGCAAGAATAAACAGCAAAGTAATTTTCGTTACTACATCTCCGAGAACACCAGCTAAAATGATACCTGAAATTGAGCTATTAAATACTCATTTTGCAGGACAAAAATGGAATACTGAAACACAAAAAGCCTTTATGGAATTGTTAAAAGAGGAAAACTTTTTCAACGGAGAAGGGGCAAATGATCCAGCATTTAGCGCAAGAGATAGAATTACGCGAGCTCCTAAATCATTAGGGTTTATTGTTTTAAAACCAACTATTCAATTAACACAGGCAGGTTATGAATTAGTAAACTCAAAACGAAAAGATGAAATCTTTTTGCGACAACTTCTAAAGTTTCAAGTACCGTCACCTTATCATAAACCAACTGAAAAAGCTTCCTATTTTAGGATTAAACCATATTTAGAGCTTTTTAGATTGGTACGTCATTTAGGTTCACTTAAATTTGATGAATTAAGACTGTTTGGGTTGCAGTTAACAGACTATGCTGATTTTGATTTAATTGTTTCTAAAATAAATAATTTTAGAATTGAAAAAGCTCAAAATAAAGGTAATTACAAGAAATTTTATAAAGAGTATTTGTTTTCTGAGATTAAAAGAATTTATAAAGACAAAATAGAAATTGGTGAAACTAAAACAAGAGAGAGCAACGATCAGTCTATTCAAAAATTTTTAAAAACTCAAGCAAGCAATTTTAGAGATTATGCTGATGCGTGTTTTAGATATTTAAGATTAACTGAGTTAGTTAACATCTCGCATATAGGTAAGTCTATATCAATATCTCCAGAAAAAATTCAGGAAGTAGATTATTTTTTGGAACATATAAATAGAGAACCTGTTTTTGTTGATAATGAAGAACAATACACTACTTATCTTGGAAATGCAGAAATTCCAACACTTTTAACAGACAATAGAGAATTATTAGAACAAAAAATCAGTTCTGAATTTCCGCATATTAGAGTACCCGATTCAGCAAATTTACAAGAACTTAAAGATATTTTTGCAAACGAATTAGAGAAACGAAAAGAACAAATTCTAACAGAACAAGTCTCAGCAATTAAAGACTATCGTCTATTTGACGACATTAATTCAACATTTGCCCAAATTCTTGACAATTCTCTTTATGATACTCCATTAATGTTAGAATGGAACACATGGAGAGCAATGACAATGCTAGATGGTGGAAGCATTAAAGCCAATCTGAAATTTGACGATTTCGGAAATCCAATGTCAACAGCACAAGGAAATATGGCAGACATCGTTTGTGATTATGAAACTTTCGGACTAACAGTAGAAGTTACTATGCAAAGTGGACAACGACAATATGAAACAGAAGGAGAACCTGTAACTCGGCATCTTGCAAAAATAAAACGAGAAACTACCAAATCAGCTTATTGTTTGTTTATTGCACCAAATATAAATGAGGCTTGTATTGCTCATTTTTATGCATTACATAAAATGAATATCAGTTATTATGGCGGAACTTCTACAATAGTACCACTTCCATTAAATATATTTTTAAAAATGGTTGAAGATTCACATAAAGCTCATTATGTTCCAGAGCCAAAACATGTCCAACGATTTTTTGAACGCTCAAATGAATTAGCAAATTCTACAAATAACGAAAAAGACTGGTATAAAGCGATAACAAATGAAGCTTTGAATTGGCTGAATGAATAGAAATAGCTTTAATCCTTTGTTCATTCCCCTCAAAAGGATTTCATCTATTTATTAATCATATAATTATAGTTTTAAGAATTAATAATTTTTTCCCCTCCCCTTTTAAAAATTAAATAGCTCAAAGCTATTTAACATAATGAAAGAACATTATAGGTAAATTTATATTTCGAATTTTTCATAAATCTATATTAAAACTAAAAAACTAATATGAAACGATAATTCCTTTTTCTTTCATAACTACTTCCAATCTATAACTACGACTTTCTCCGAAACTGGAAACAGGTATATAGTAATGAGTTTCCGTTCCATTGGAAATGTTGTATTGATATATAAAGAAATTAATCAACGACTCATCAGTAAAATCCCGTCCAACCAGGAAAAATTCATTGTTATTTTTCCAGAAAACAGACTGAACACCGGCTGAAACACCAAAATAAAAAAGATGTTGATTGTATTTTAGTCGTCGGTCTGTAAAATATATTGTTTGTGAATCATCATAATAACCAAAATCATAATATTTCCCATTAACACTTTCACATAAAATACCAATATCAATGTAGTATCGCTTATTAGGTGAATAAAACATTTCAATTCGTTTAGATGTATTTTGTTCCGCTGTATATTCCCGATAATACATATTCGAAGTATCAGGCGGACAATTAAGGCAGACACTGTCCTTACTTACCAATCGTGCTTGTGCCAGGTCAAGGTTATAGAAATCAGTCCATTTCCTGATAATAGGTTTTATTGTATTTATTTCTTCTGGTGAAATTAGCGGATAACTGCCTAATTCATCTTTGTTTTCCTGTTGTTTAACGACCTTTCGTTTTATGGGGCTGGGAAGTTCGTAATAATCCGTTTTGTCAAAATACAATCTGCTATCTTCATCTGAGAAACCAAAGTAATCACGCATGTAAGTCTGTCCGCCAAGATACTTTGTAAATAATGTTTTTTGTGTTATTTCGTTATACAGAAATACCTTATAGATTGTCTCATGATATGGCAATTCTTTCAGTATTTTATTAAAATTGTATTCTTCTAAATGATAGGAATATTGCCTGTCAGCAGAATATACTTTTTCTAATGGACTATGAGTTTGGAATGACCAAAAAATAAAAGTAAGCATTGGTAAAAAAATCAATAATACTATCCACCTATGTTTTTTTCTTTTCATATAGTTCTAATTTTCCCTAATATAAAACACGAATATAAGAAGAAATATAGATAATTTCATTACAGAAAAGTCAGGATATTTCTTATTTTTACTTCTTTAAAAGTAGAAAAGATTATATGATGTCAAGATAGAATGAAAAACTATGACAAAAACATTTACCATTGATGGCAATAAAATACAGGATATCCCCTCCTTTTATAAGGAAATAAACAGGATATTTATGGTAAATGAAGACTGGAAGCTGGGAACAAGTCTGGATGCCCTTAATGATATGTTTTATGGCGGCTTTGGTGAAATTAAAGGAAATGAGCAAATAAACCTTATCTGGAAAAACTTTGAACAAAACAGACAGGATTTAGGCCTGGAACTTACTCAAGCATACTATCAGGATAAATTAAAATCACCTGATATATTTAATATCGAATTCGTACAGGAAAAACTATATGAATTAGAAAAGGGAACCGGACAAACCTACTTTGAAATCATATTGGAAATTATTGGAGAACATTCCAACATCAAATTAATTCCGAATTGAATATCATGCCTGAAGACCTCCCGGATTAAATACGATTAAATTCCCGTTTGGATACTCCAAATCTGCCCAGCCACAAGGCCATCCTCCTTTCGAGTACGCTTCTTTTATCTTTCCCCAGAAAACATCCTGAGAAATGAAATAGTCCGCTAGGCATACGTTATATAAATCTCCGTCAATGTCCGCAAACACGTCTTCCTCTACTCCAAACGCAGTAAGGTATTGATATATTTTTTCGCCGGCACCTCTCTCCCACTCCTGATAAAGACCTTTAACCCAAGGTATTCTCCCTGCCTCTGTTTGTCTTAAATCGCCCCATACCTGTACAGCCGGAGCGCCGGGATTTTGCGACGTAGCGCACTCAACAGCTAATGAAAGGTCATCAATAAGAAGCCAATTCTCATTTCCGTTGACTTTCAAATCAGAGAACAAAATTTTATCTTGAATAAGGTGTTCTGCAAAACTGAAAAGTCTATCTAAATCAATTTGAGCTAAATCCATATTATTTCCTATATTTTTTTCTTTGCATACAGCAATTTCTTTAACTCTGTATCTGAAAGATTTCCTTTTATTCCTTCAAGAAGATAAATAAAAACGGGATATTTCCTCTCCCTCCATGCATTTTCTGCCTCAATTCTAACGTTTGAGTGCATTATTTCCTTTACTTCTTGAGATAGCTCTGTATTTTCCTGTGAATAGTACTCAAGGTCGCTGAATTTTCCTTGAATTGATTTTTCTATAGCCTCCGTTATGGATGAGGATATGATAAACTTGCTTTCATGATCAAGATCGCCAAGAGGCACAATAGCAAATTGGGGATTAGAAGTATTACCCGTATAATCCAGCGCATAACATTCATCTCCCCCATTTGTGCCGATGGCTAAAAATTTCTCTGACATGTATTTTGTTATAAATGCAGATTTATTTCTTTTGCTGATATTTTCAATGGACCAAAATAAAAAATATGCGCTGCCTATTTGGCCCTCTCCCCCATTCGACCAATGCAAAAACTCTTTATAGTCATCGGGGAAAACAATATTGAATTCTTGCTCGACTACTGCAATTTGATGTGGCTCCGCACCTTCTTTCCTGTGCCAGCCCTTCTCTATTTTTGAAATAAAACTCATTTTATCCCCTTAATCATTAATCTTTTTCTTTGCAAACAGCAATTTCTTTAACTCTGTATCAGATAGATCCTCTTTTATTTTTTCAAATAGTGAAATAAAAAGATCGTAATCTTTATTTTTCCAATGATTTTCCGCTTTTTCTTTGATGTCACTAACGGTTTCATATCTGTCAACAAAGTTATTATACACCTTTGGAGGGTTCAGGATTTTCGCGGAAATATTTTCAATTTCTTCTGCGTATGTGTCGTCCGTGATAGAAACAAAAATAGTAATTTTTTCTCTATGATTGCCTTTCTCAAAGATGTCATTTTCATTCATTAACTGTAGTGCAGATATCATTGCTTTATGAACATTCTTTTTAAAAGAATAAAATTCGTTCCCGTCTTTTATCTGCTGTTGTTTTGATAAAAGCAAATTGCTTACAGTTCCTAATTTATTCTCTTTTATCAGATGATCACCATAACTCCAGTCGGATGGAGACCATCTGACATATGGCTCAGCCGCTTCGTTTCCGTTTTCTTCTATTCGTCTTTTTAATGCTTCTTCAGAATTTAAAGCAAAAAACAAGGACATCGCAGAACTGTCCGTTACAAGGGCGCAGGCGTAAATATTTTCTCCTGCACACTTTTCGCAGAACAAATGAAAGTCTTCTTCTAAAGCAGAAGCGATTTTTTTATCTAATTGATCAAAGAAGTTTGACATAACGAGTAGTGAAAAAACAGATTTTATTTATTATTAACTAATGTTTCATCAAACCACACATCTTCATACCCTTGGTTATCAATAATAAATTTATGTCTGGGAGACAAGCAAAGAAAATCTATTACAACGGGAAAAATGGCTTCTAAATGTTTTGAATGTATGGATTGGAAAAAGTTTTCGGCATCAGAATACTCGCCACCCCAAAAAAACCAACCTGATGATCCTGTAACAGGAGATGTTCTGACACCATAGATTGGCTGTAAATGAAGTGTTTCGAGAGCAATACCAACTTTTTCATCCTCTAAGATGGCCACAACTTCAGAGTTATATTCTTGACATTTTTGTTTTTGTATAAGAGATATATTTTCAACCATTATTTAATTCCTACTATTTTTGTTATGACCTTTGAGTTACGTTAAATGGGTTATTTATGATGAATGACAAAATTAATTAGAATTTATTTCTTTGTCTGTAATTTTTCCAGTCTTCTTCGCTTGTAAAAAGCTCACGATAATTACAAACAATACCTGTGGATTGATTATGAGGATCGTAAGTTGCATCAACATTCCCCCAGTTTCCTCCAATGGGGAGGTCGACGTCAAAAGCCTCCTTGAACCATTTTCTCATATCTTTTGTACGTTTTCCTTCAGGGCGGTTTTGGTAGCCATCCGTCAACTCCCACGAAGAAAAATCCCAGGTATGAATGAAGCCGTCATCTAATGCGAAAGTTACGATGAGTATGGTTTTCCTGAGGGCTTTCAGTTCAGGGATATCAAGAATTTTCCGATATCTTGTTACCTGGTCTTGTCGGGTACTCCATTCTTCCCAACCGCTTTCCATAGAGAAAAGTTGCGTGCGCGTCATAAAACGATGTAAATGCAAGGACGGAAAAATTTCCAATCTTCCTGTTTCCGGATCAAGTTTCATAAAATTGCTGTGTATGCTGTTTCTTTAAGTTACATAGAATTTATCCAGTGACAACCGCTCTCATGCCCCTAAATATTCTCCTTTCTCCTTAACAATCGAAATTATCCAGCTTTGAAAGCTAATGAAGTCAGCTTCTTCAATCCAATATTCAGGGGGCGCCTCCGAATGGAAGATACTATAATTCTCATTTCTTTTTTCCGGCATCCAAAAGCCTCCAAAAGCTCCTGTTTTAGGGATTGATACCACAAGGAGCAATTCCGGGAACAAGTATTCTCCGGTATTTTCGAAAACAAGATCAGGAAATTTTTCAATGTCTCCAGGCGATATTACTTCCATTCCGGCGCTATACTCACCTATGAAAAATCTTGCTGTACCAACATTCCTTAAAAAGAAAACATAATCTTCGGGTAGGGATATATTGTATTTTTTTTCGAAATCAAATATCTCCTTTTCGAAATCCTTTTTTAGCGGCTGAAAGCTAAACAGGTCATCTTCAGCTCCAATATCTATCGGATTTCCATTGCTCTGATTGACCCAATTTGATAATTGTGTGCATGCCGATTCAAAATTCATATTTTCCCCTCGGTCGACATCAGTTCGCTGAGTTTCATTGTCTTTATCTCTAAAGGCTTTTAAATCGGAGTCTTCAAGATGGTCTTCCATATCTATCTTTTTATGTCCTTTCGATTTATTTTTTGTAAAGATAAGTCAACATCCCCTCATATCCCAGTGATAAGAATTAACATCCATTTTCAT